>CAMGCN010000143.1 GCA_946040935.1 uncultured Clostridia bacterium
GCCCAAAAGTCGTTCGATATGTCAGTGCCGGCGTACTTACGGGACTTTTCGCGTTGAATATACCTGCATTTGTTCCATTTGTACTTTTCGGCATATTTGTGATTTATCTGTATGAAAACAGCGTCGGGACGTCGTATATCATTTTATATTCGCTATTGTTTTCTCTTGCAGTGCGATTTACCGATAATTATGCAACAGTTGTCGGCTCTGCATACGGAGCGGCAGTCGGGGTAAAAAACTCGCTTTCTATGCTTGTTTTATATATCGGCGTTTCGATTACTCTTGCATCGGTTGGCAAAGCAATGATTTCTAAAAAAGAAAAACGTCCGATTGTATATATATTTGTCGGTATAGGAATTCTCATTACTGTTATAGGCTGCGCTACAGTTCAGTATTTTAACGGATGATATGATTGATTTAGAGCTGATTTTTAAATACAAGAAGCCGAATATTCGTAAAATGACAGACTACGGATTTATACGTCTTGAAAAGGAATATCAATTTTCGAAAAAGATACTTGACGATTGCTTTTTATTTATCGTAAAAGTAAGTAACGAGTCTGATATTGACTACTCGGTTACGGATTTGATGACTGATGAAGAGTATTTGCTCGTAAAGGTGTCGGGTGTTTGCGGCCCGTTTGTCGCGAAAATGAATGAAGAATGTGAAAAAATATTAATAGACATTGCAAAAAAATGTTTTGACACCGACTCATTCAAAAGCGAACAAACGCGACGAATAGTTGAGTTTGTCAAAGAGAATATGGGCACAACTCCTGAATTTCTTTGGGACAAAACACCTGACTGTGCAGCCATAAGACATGCTGATACTAAAAAGTGGTTTGCTGTCATTATGACTGTAGATAAGAGTAAAATAGACCCGACACTTCACGGTGCTTGTGAGATAATTGACCTTAAAGCGAGCACCGAAACTGTTGTGAAAATAGTCGACGGAAAAAGCTACTATCCCGGATACCACATGAATAAGAAGTATTGGTATACAATTCCACTTGACGGCACACTTGATGATGAAACAATAAAACGTCGAATAACGGATAGCTATAACTTGACATAATAGTTTTACACAATAATTACGTCAGGAAAAAATCAAAAGCAACCGCTAAAATGCGGTTGCTTTTTTAGAATCTATTTAGATTTGTCTCTGCATTAACTTTCGGAATGGTTAAAAACGTGTCAATCGGATACGAAAAAAATCCAAACGACCGATTAGGGATTATTATAGATATTCTTCTTCCTCTTTTGTAACCTTTATGCTTAAGTCGCGCAGAGCGTCGGGATCGGGTTTTGTCGGGCATTTTGTCATAAGCTCGCTTGCGTTCTGTACTTTCGGGAACGCAATGACGTCTCTAATATCATCTATGCCGAGCATAAGTGCGACGAGACGGTCGAGACCAAATGCGAGTCCGCCGTGCGGGGGAGTGCCGTATTTGAAAGCTTCAAGCAAGAATCCGAATTTTTCGTTGTATTCTTCCTCTTTCATGCCGAGAGCCTCAAACATGGCGTCCTGTATTTCAGGCGTGTGAATACGAATTGAACCGCCACCCGCTTCTGTTCCGTTGATTACTATATCGTATGCAACAGAGCGAACTTTTTCCGGCTCTGTTTTGAGGTATCCGATGTCTTCTTCCATCGGCATTGTAAAGGGGTGGTGCATTGCCTTGTATCTGTTTGCTTCCTCATCGTACTCAAGAAGTGGGAATTCGGTAATCCACAGTAGTTTGTAGTCAAACGGATCTGCAAGGCCGAGCTTCTTTGCAATATGGCAACGTAATGCGCCCAGAGTGTCAAAGACAACCTTGTTTCTGTCGGCAACAATGAGTATAAGGTCTCCTTCCTCGAAGCCTAATTTTTCATATACAGCCTCGTTTTCTTTTTCGGTAAGGAATTTGGCGTAAGAGGATGAGATTTCGCCGTTAATACTTTTACTCCATGCGAGTCCTTTTGCCTTATATGTTTTTGCAAATTCGGTCAATGCGTCAATCTCTTTTCGAGAGAATTTATCCGCTCCGCCCTTGATGTTGATGCCTCTTACCGAACCGCCGTTTTCAATTGCACCTGCAAAAACTTTGAATTCGCAATTCTTTACTTCGTCAGATATATTTGTTATCTCAAAGCCGAAACGCAAGTCGGGCTTGTCCGAGCCGTACTTTTCCATCGCCTCGGCATAGGTCATTCTCTTGAGTGGCAGAGGAAGGTCGACGCCCTTAAACTCTTTGAACAGCTTCTTTAGAAATCCCTCTGTCATCGATATAACATCATCCTGCGTAACAAACGACATTTCAAGGTCAATTTGTGTAAATTCGGGTTGTCTGTCGGCGCGCAGATCCTCGTCGCGGAAGCAACGGGCGATTTGAATGTATCTGTCAAAGCCGGAAACCATGAGAAGCTGCTTATAAAGCTGAGGCGATTGGGGCAGAGCATAGAATTTGCCGGGGAGAACTCGGGACGGAACAAGGTAGTCTCGTGCGCCTTCGGGAGTCGGCGCGATAAGGTCGGGAGTCTCTATTTCTATAAAACCGTTATCGGCAAAATAGTCGCGCGCAATTTTTGAAATCTTGCTTCTTGCTATAATATTTCTTTGCATATCGGGGCGGCGCAGGTCAAGATATCTGTGCTTTAAGCGAAGCTCGGCGTTAACCTTGCTGTCCTCGACTATCTCAAATGGAGGTGTGGCGGAAGATGAAAGAACTTTGAGATCTTTGACATAAATCTCTATTTCTCCTGTAGGTATATTTTTGTTTATCGCGCCATCGCCGCGCGAACGTACAACTCCCTTTGCACAAAGAACATATTCCGCTCTTACTCCGAATGCTGCGTCAAAAATGCTTTTTTCGGTTTGTGAGTCAAAGGATAACTGAACTATACCCGTTCTGTCGCGCAGATCGATGAATATAAGTGAGCCGAGGTCTCTTTGTTTCTGTGCCCAGCCCATAACGCAGACCTCGCGACCTATGTCGGCGGCCGATAATGTACCGCAGTAATCTGTTCTTTTGTCTTTATCAGAAAGTAAAACGCCCATTTTAATTACCTGCTTTTTCTGTCATTATTTTTATAATTTCGGAAAGTAAAATTTCCTCTTGCGTGCCTTCGTCCATATTTTTGAGCTGTGCTTTTCCGCTTTGTATTTCATTATCGCCGATTATAAGTGTGTATTTTGCACCTATTTTATCGGCATATTTCATTTGCGCTTTCAAGCTTCTTGATACGAGATCGGTTTCTGCACTTATATTTGCTCCGCGAAGCTGTGCGACGATTTTTGCCGCTAAAAGGGAAGCGTCTTCCCCCATGGGTGCGATGTAAAGAAGCTGACGGCACTCGTCTTTTATTTCCACTCCGGCCTCTTTCATTGCAAGAATAAGCCGTGTTATTCCGCAAGCAAATCCGACGCCCGTAAGAGCAGGGCCTCCGATGTCTTTAGTTAGCCCGTCGTATCTACCGCCCCCGAGAATTGTTGACTGCGCGCCGATAACGGGACAGATAAACTCAAATACCGTTCGCGTGTAGTAGTCAAGACCGCGAACGATTTTCGGATCGACGGTATATTCAATACCCATAGCGTCGAGCGTTGAGGTTAATTTGTCAAAGTGAGCTTTACAGTCGCCGCACAGATAATCTATCGTTCTCGGTGAGCTGTCTGCAATTTTTTTGCAGTTTTCCGATTTGCAGTCAAGAAGGCGAAGAGGATTTGTCTCAAGCCGTGTTTTGCATGTTTCGCACAACTCGTTTTCATGCGTCTTAAAGTAGGAGACAAGCGCTTTTCTGTACTCTTTGCGGCATTCGGGACAGCCGATAGAGTTTATACTGTCTCTTATACACATCTGACGCTGCCGACGAAGGCTTAGGTG
>CAMGCN010000144.1 GCA_946040935.1 uncultured Clostridia bacterium
GCCTCATACCGTATGGGTGTGGACACGCTATAATGCACAGAAAAAGCGCGAGGAGATAAAGAAAAGCCGCGAGGCGGCAGAGCCGAAACAGAAATTCCGCTTTACCGTGGCACAGGGCGAGGGCCGCACACACAAAGGAAAGATAGATTCTTTGGAGGGCGAGGCGCCGTCTGAAGAAGATGTAAATAAAATTATCGCGGAAAATGAGCGTATTATCAAGGAGATAAACGCAAAGGCAAAGGATATGCCCATTCCGGAACAGCCGGAGCAAGCGCCGGCGCCCGAAGAAAAGGTGGCCCGCACGGGAGATTTTGCGTCGGGAGAAATAGATCTCGACAGAATATTCTCGGATGAGGACGGCATCCCCGAAACGGTGCTTGAGGTCGAGAGGGGAGAGATTGGCACAAAGACGGAGGAAAAGAAAAAGGAAGCGAAAAAAGAGCCGAAGAAGTATGTTCTTCCCCCTGTTTCTCTTCTTAAAGCGCCCGTCAGGCAAAACTTTGCCGCAAGCGAAGAAGAGGCGTCGTCAAACGCTATAAAGCTCGTAAAAACTCTTGCGGCGTTCAGGGTTAAAACTCACATTTCAAATATATCGCGCGGCCCGACGATAACCAGGTACGAGCTCGTGCCCGAGGAGGGCGTGAGGGTACGCAGCGTCGCAAATCTTGTTGACGATATTTCTCTGTCTCTTGCGACAGAGGGAGTGCGAATAGAAGCGCCCATTCCCGGCAAGAGTGCGATAGGTATAGAAGTGCCGAACAAGAATGTCGCAACGGTCTATCTGCGCTCGCTTATTGAGCTTGACGAATTCAAAAATTCAAAGAGTAAGCTGACCGTCGCGCTCGGTATGGACGTCGCGGGTACTCCTAAAATGTTTGATATAGCGAAGATGCCCCATCTGCTTATCGCAGGTGCGACGGGTATGGGTAAGTCGGTGTGCATAAACAGTATTATTATGTCTCTTTTATTCCGTGCGACGCCCGACGAGGTAAAGCTGATACTCATAGACCCGAAAAAGGTCGAGCTGAATATATATAACGGACTGCCCCATCTTTTGGTGCCTGTCGTTTCCCACCCCAAGAAAGCGGCGGGAACGCTTAATTGGGCGTGCATAGAAATGGAACGGCGTTTTGAGCTTATCGAGGACGTGGGAGTTCGTGACATCGCAGGATATAACGAAATAACGAAAAACGATCCTGAAAGGGAGTTCTTACCCCAGATAGTTATAATAATAGACGAGCTTGCCGATCTCATGATGACCGCGCCCGACGATGTGGAAAATTCCATATGCCGTCTTGCACAAAAGGCGCGTGCCGCCGGCATGCACCTTATCATAGGAACGCAGAGGCCGTCTGTCGACGTTATTACCGGACTTATCAAGGCAAATATTCCCTCGCGAATCGCATTTACCGTCGCGTCGCAAATCGACTCAAGAACAATACTCGATATCGGCGGCGCGGAAAAGCTGATAGGCAGAGGAGATATGCTTTTTGCGCCTGTCGGTAACACAAAACCCATACGTGTACAGGGCGCGTTCGTTTCTTCCGAAGAGGTTGACAGCGTAGTCAGCTTTATTAAACGGCAGACGGGCGACGCCGAGTATGACAGCGAAGTCGTCGAGAAAATCGAAAAAGAGGCGGAGCGCTGCGGCACGGGCAAAAAGGGCGACAAGGGAACTGTCGACGCGGGCGAGGATGATCCGCGCTTGCTCGAGGCGCTCGAGGTCGCCGTGGATACGGGCAAGGTCTCAACCTCGCTGTTACAGAGAAGACTTCAGGTCGGCTACGGCAGAGCCGCTAAAATGGTTGACCAGATGGAAGCGCACGGCTGGGTAGGGCCTCTTGAAGGCTCCAAACCGCGTGAAATACGTATAAACAAGCAGGAATACATGGAAATGGCACTCAACAAAAAGGACGAGGCGGAATAATGGCGCGACTGATTGCAATAGACGGCCTTGACGGAAGCGGTAAGGGTACCCAGTCACAAAAGCTGTACGATTATCTTGCAGGACAAGGAAAAGCTGTGCGTTTACTCTCTTTTCCGACGTATAAGGAGCCTGCTTCATCGCTTGTAAACTTTTATCTCTCGGGCGGGCTCGGCGGACTGCCCGAGGACACATGCGCCGAGGCGGCGAGTACCTTTTTTGCCTGCGACAGATATGTTTCCTACCGAACAGACTGGAAAAAGGACGCTGACAGGGACGGCATTATCATAGCAAACAGATACACCACCGCAAACGCGGTACACCAGCTCTCAAAGCTGCCCAAGGAAAAGTGGGAATCCTTTCTTGACTGGCTCTTTGACCTTGAGTTTGTCCGTTTGGGACTTCCCGCGCCCGACGACGTGGTTTATCTGGAAGTGCCCGTTTCGGTTTCCCTTTCGTTGATTGACAAAAGGGGAAATAAAAAGGATATACACGAGAAGGACGTATCGTTTCTCGAAAACAGCTATGAGGCGGCGCAGTTCTGCGCAAAAAAGCTCGGGTGGAAAAAGATTTCCTGCGTGAAAAACGGCACGCTTCGAAGCATAGACGAAATTTTTGAAGATATAAAAAGGGAGCTTTCGTTATAATGGTATATTTACTTCTTGCAGACGGATTTGAGGAGATAGAGGCGCTCACGCCGGCGGACGTTTTGAGGCGGGGCGGAGTAGAGCTGAAAACTGTTTCGGCAAAAGACACGGGAGACAAAACCGTACTCGGCGCACACGGAATCCCCGTGAGAGCAGACGTTTCTCTCTGCGAGCTGAACAAAGAGGATATGGAGATGATAATTCTCCCAGGCGGCTCGCTCGGCACCGACAATCTTGACAAATGCGCCGAGGTACATTCGCTTTTGACATATGCGTTTAGTAATAATCTCTTTATTGCCGCAATATGTGCTGCGCCCAAAATACTCGGATATGACGGTATACTTTCGGGAAAAACCGCAACCTGCTATCCCGGAATGGACAAATATCTCATCGGCGCGCACAAAACCGACGCGAGAGTCGAGAGGGACGGCAATATAATCACGTCAAACGGCATGGGCTCGTCCCTTTGCTTCGCGCTGGAGCTTTTAAGAGCGCTTACCGACGAAAAAACCGCACAAAGGGTAGCAAAAGAAATTTTGGCATGACTAAGTCCGGGCAGAGAGAAAAATTTCTCCTTATGAGAAAGGATTTATCGGCCGGCGAGCGTAAAGAGCGGGACAAAAAGATATGTCGGAAAATCCTTGAAAGTGATGAATACTTAAAAAGCGAAAAGCTTTTTGCATACTATCCCGTGCGCGGCGAAATAGATCTTCTGCCTCTGACAGTCAGGGCGATGTCGGACGGAAAGGTGACGGCGCTGCCGGTTATCAAAGAGGATAAAATTATTTTCTGTGAATTTGACGGAGAGAGCAAAGAGGGACGCTTCGGCATTCCCGAGCCGACAGGCGGCATAGTTCTTCCCGACGAAAAGACCTTGTGTATTGTCCCCGGCCTCGGATATGACAGAGAAAAATTCCGCATAGGCTACGGAGGCGGATTTTACGACAGGTTTTTGAGAGCTTTTACGGGCGTGTCGCTCGGCGCGTTCTACTCGGAGTTTTATGAGGAACGCTTACCCCGTGATGAATATGATATTCCGCTTGATATTATAATAACCGAGAAAGGTATTTTTTGAAACTAAAAGAAACGGTTACGGCGCCCATCGCGGTGCTGTTCACATACGGACTATATTTTGTTTGCTACGCTTCGCCCATCGCGTCGGACGCGTTGAGGCGTTACGGCGACTACACTCTTGTTTCGGGTATAGTCTGTCTCTTATACACATCTCCGAGCCCACGAGACGCTACGCTATC
>CAMGCN010000145.1 GCA_946040935.1 uncultured Clostridia bacterium
GGAGATACATTGTGTGATGTTGAAAATCCCGAGCCTCTTCCTTTTGTCAAGATAAGCGAGCCTACTCTCCAGATGACCTTTTCGGTAAACGACTCGCCCTTTGCAGGACGCGAGGGAAAATTCGTCACATCCCGTCAGATACGCTCCCGTCTTTACAGCGAGCTGCTCCGCGACGTTTCTCTGCGCGTTGAGGACGGAGATACCACCGATTCCTTCACGGTTTCGGGAAGAGGAGAAATGCACCTTTCCATTCTCATAGAAACCATGCGCCGCGAGGGCTATGAGCTCGCGGTCAGCACACCTAAAGTTATCATGAAGGAAATCGACGGTGTAAAGTGCGAGCCTATGGAAAAGGTTTATATCGACGTTCCCGACGACTCTATGGGAAGCGTAATGGAGAAGCTGGGCGCGCGTAAGGGCGAGCTTTTAGATATGTCAAGCTCAAACGGCAGAACCCGTCTTGAATATAACATTCCCGCACGTTGCCTTATCGGTTACCGCTCGGAATTTATGACCGACACGCGCGGCGAGGGAATTATGAACTCTACCTTTAACGGCTACTCGCCTTACAAGGGCGAGATAACGAGGAGATTCACAGGCTCTCTTGTCGCTTCCGAGGCGGGAGAGGCTACCTCATACGGCCTTTACAACACGCAGGAGCGCGGAGACATGTTTATCGGCGTTCAGACGCCTGTTTATGAGGGAATGATTGTCGGCCGCACACCCAAGGTCGGGGACATCGCGGTTAACGTATGTAAAAAGAAGCACCTCACCGCCATACGTTCGTCGGGCGCGGACGAAAAACTGCTTCTGACTCCTCCTACGGTATTTTCACTCGAGGAGTCGATAGAGTTTATCGCCGACGATGAGCTTATCGAGGTAACTCCAAAGTCCATACGCCTGCGTAAGAAGATACTCGACACTTCCCTTCGTCTTAAAGACCAGGCAAAACGTAAACAGTAATATATAAACAGTATAAAAACATAATGCCCGAATTTGTACCGAAGGCACAAATTCGGGCAGATTTTATTTTTCGTCTGCGTCATACGCGCTTTATTTCGCTTGACCGTTTTGTTTTGGCGCGCGGCGTGTGAGAGCTCGTTCTTCCAATCTTTTATAGTGCTCCTTCAGCCGAGGCGTGCAGGGATAAACCGTTCTTGTCGCACAGAAGGTTTCATCCTCTTTAGTCAGTTTTACGCGCGCGTAAAATTTTCCGTGGCGGCGGCAGGAGCAAAGCGCCGCTTTTTTATCAGGGGCCTGGCTTACGAACATATCATAGTCCATGGGCAGCTCGCATACGGGACACGGGATGAGTGAAATCTCATCCGAGTGAATGGCGTCCGAGCGTGTGGCAAATCCGCCCGCCGTATAGTCGGCAGCGGCCTTGCGCGGGTATAGCGGCTTGCGCTTTGTGCTTTCTATATGCTCGTAGTGTCTTTTGGGTTTTGTCGTATTCGGGTATTCGTCTATGCCCCGTTTCATATCCAGCCTCGTGCATATCAGAGCTGTGCGGTAGGCGTCCGAGAGGGCGTCATGCTCGGGCAGGTTGTTTTCTATCCCGAGAAATTCGCACGCCGAGGAAAGCGACCACTGCTTGTTTTCCACATCAAACTGTGTGTTGAAAAAATGCTGCAGGTTGTATGCCGCGGGAATAATGTCCGTTTGCATGCCGTTGCACAGAAAATTGTCACACAGCATGGGCAGGTCGTCGGGTCCCCATGTTATGAACGCAAACTCGTCGCCGCAGAAAGAAAAGAGCTGTTTCGTTCCAGTTTGAAAATCGGGTGCGTTTTTCAGCGTTTCTTCGGTGATTCCCGTTATTTTTTTGACGTACGGCTGCATTTTTGTATAAAAGCGCGGTTTTATATAGGTTTTGAATGTGTCGCCCGGTGTATAGTCGTCGTTCAGCTTTACCGCCCCTATCTCAATTATCTCTCCCACGAGCGGAAAAGGGCAGCGGTATGGGCGCGAGTTTATAGGCGGCTGATTCCATTCAAGATCCAGTACAATATACGTCATTCTATTCTCCGATAAAAGCTAAAACGGGACGGAGACCGCCCCGCTTTTTCCTATATTGTACTATGAAACGGTGCAATTTGCAACCGGTTTTCTGCTTTTTTCGGCAGTTTATACGACATCTTTTGTCACTTTTATGCACATAACTGACGCGTCGTCCTGCTGTCGGTATTTTCTCTGCGCCCGTAAGAGAAGCGACTGCGCCATCTCGGCGCATCCTCCCGAAAGGGAGGTTATTTCATCTGTGATATTCTCTTCCCCGTCGTCTGCTCCGTCCGAGCACATTGTTATGACGTCCCCCTCCTCAACGGTAAAGGCGATTTTCTCGGCGCACACCTCGTCGATGATTCCGACGGGCGTTGAGGCAGAGCTTATCCTGAAGGCACAGCCCCCTCTTAAAAGATATGAGGGCGCGCCGCCGCCTTTTATGAAAAAGGCCTTGCCGGTAAAGAGGTCTATTTTTAACATGTCTATCGTGGCGAAGCATTCATATCCCTTGCCGCGAAGAAATGTGTTAAGCATATCGAGAGTGAGCGCGATATCGTTTCCTCCCTCGAGCATCTTTTCTATAAACACACAGCATATACGCGCGGCCACGGCCGCGTCTTTGCCGCTTCCCATACCGTCGCACAACAGCGCAAAGAAATTTCCTTCCTCGTCGTAGAAACAGCAGGTGGAGTCTCCGCAGATTTTTTCGCCGCGTTTTGTGCTCTGTGCGGAGGAATATTCACATTTATATACGGGCAGAGAGCGGAAGGTCATGGTGTATTTACCGTCGTCGTACATAAAGTCGGGCTTTGAAAAGCGCATGGCGCACATGTTCTCCGCCCTACGCATAAGAGGCGTGATGTTTTTCTCGGCGACGGCGGGAGACAGACCGCAGACGGTAACGGTTTTCCGCGTCAGTCCCGTGACGCAGACATACCGAAACCGTATCCCCGAAACCGAGAGGGCGGCGCGGATTTTTCGCGAAAGGTCAGAGTCGGGCGGAAAGTCGGTCCCTGTTACGGCGTTTTTTATTAGAGATGAAACCGACTCGTAGTCTGACGCAAAGGTTTTTGTCATATCTTTTCTCACGTCGTATGACGGAGTTTCGCTCATCCGTTCGGACATTCCGTAGAATATCGCCGAGAGAGAGTGAAGCGCGCCCGACACGGCGTCAAGACGGTTTGCAGTGAGTCGGTTTTTTTCTGATTCCAGTGCCGCCGCTTCAAGCTCTGCCTCGGTTTTGCCGCCGCCGAAAATGTCGAACGACGGTATTATGCCGAATTTGCAGAGCGGAGCGTACAGCACCGCCGCGAAAACTATATCGGGAAGGAAATACCTGACGGCATACGCCCCCTCTGTAAGCGCGGCGTATATCATACAGCTCACCGCCGCCGCGCCGACGGCGGTCATGGTATTTTTTCGAAGTCTGCCGCATACGAGCCCCGCTATCGCAAAGGAGGGCGCATACAGCACGTTAACGCCCATTCCAAAGAGAAGCCCTGCCACGCATCCGCGCAGCGCCCCGCCTGAAAAGGCGATGAAAACAGTCACCGTAAAGCCGAGAATATAGCCGGGCGACAGAGAAAAGAGCGTGACGTCCGAAAGTGAGCAACCTGCCGCATAAACGGCGAGGAAGATTCCCGTTTCATAGGACGGAGTGTACGCCTTTTCCATTCCGTCGACTGCACAAAAGCACCATGTGCAGAATACACATGCGGCAATGTCCGAAAGGCGGCAGATAATGTCCGCCGTGCCCCTCTGTCCGAAAACAAAAGACAGCGCCGCATACAGCGCCATGCATCCGCC
>CAMGCN010000146.1 GCA_946040935.1 uncultured Clostridia bacterium
AGGGCGGATACTTCCTTATGGCTGCGCTCCCGATAGGAGTCGTCGGTCTTATATCGGCAATTCACCAGGCGAAGGTTGCAGCGTCGGGCGTTTCCCTTATCGCAAAGCAGAAGAACGAAGTCGGTAAGGCAATTACCTCGAGTGCTCTTGTTGAGACCTATGCGATTTTCGCACTTCTTGTATCTTTGCTTCTTATCATATTCTACAAGGGCTGATTTATGGAAGGACTCGAAAAAATTACCGCTCAGATTCTGGCTGATGCAAAGGCGTCGTGCGACAAGTCGTATGAGGATGCAAAGGCGGAAATTGAGCAGATAAAGAAAAAATACAACGACGAGGCGGCGCAGATTATCGCGGACGCAGAGGCTGACGCACAAAAAGAGCGTGAGAGCATAGTATCACGCGGCCTTTCGAGCGCGGCTATGCTCAGACGCAACATGCTTCTTCAGTCCAAGAGTAAAATGGTTGACAAGGGCGGATACTTCCTTATGGCTGCGCTCCCGATAGGAGTCGTCGGTCTTATATCGGCAATTCACCAGGCGAAGGTTGCAGCGTCGGGCGTTTCCCTTATCGCAAAGCAGAAGAACGAAGTCGGTAAGGCAATTACCTCGAGTGCTCTTGTTGAGACCTATGCGATTTTCGCACTTCTTGTATCTTTGCTTCTTATCATATTCTACAAGGGCTGATTTATGGAAGGACTCGAAAAAATTACCGCTCAGATTCTGGCTGATGCAAAGGCGTCGTGCGACAAGTCGTATGAGGATGCAAAGGCGGAAATTGAGCAGATAAAGAAAAAATACAACGACGAGGCGGCGCAGATTATCGCGGACGCAGAGGCTGACGCACAAAAAGAGCGTGAGAGCATAGTATCACGCGGCCTTTCGAGCGCGGCTATGCTCAGACGCAACATGCTTCTTCAGTCCAAGAGTAAAATGGTTGACAAGGCGTATTCGGACGCGGTCGGCTATCTTTCCCGTGCCGATAAGAGTGAGTATCTCGCTATGCTCAAGGGTATGTTTTCTTCTGCGATAAAAGATACGCTTTCTTCAGAGGCGGCGCTTTTATCCGACGAAGACGGTGACTACACCGCGCCCGACACGTTTGTTGTGGCATTAAATGAGCACGACTCACAAAAGTACCTTTCGGAATTTGAAAAGTTCATGGCCGAAACACTTAAGGAAACCGGCAAGAATTATATAATTTCAGAAGAGTACGCCGATGTTTCGGGCGGAATGCTCATAACATACGGAGATATGTATATCAACTGCTCAATAGAGCAGGCGGTCGAACAGGTAAGGCAGGAAACAGAAAGCGAAGTTTACAAGGCCTTATTCGGCGATAAATGATGATTCGGAGAATATGCTGTGAAAAAAATTAAAATAAAAGACAGCGATTATCTGTACGCAGGTGCGAGAATACGCGCGCTTGAAAACGGTATCGTCGGTGCGGAGCGCCTCTCCCTGATGGCTCACGCAAAGGACGAGACCGACCTCGAACGTATGCTTGAAGACGCAGGCGTTTCGGGCGAGGAAGGATACGATATTGGAATTGACGCACGGCTTTCCGAGGCGTTCGACTTTGTCAAAAGCACCTCGGGCTCGGATGTCTTTGACGTTCTGCGTTACAAATATGATGCACACAATCTCAAGAGCGCAATAAAAAGCTATCTTCGCGGCTCAAATGCCGGACATCTTTTCGTAAGTCTCGGTACGGTTGATCCGTCGGGGATTGAGGTCATGGTTAAAGAAAGAGACTTTTCCGCTTTCCCGAAAGAAATGGCCGAAGCGGCAGTCGAAGCACTTGATGACTATGCGAAGCAGGGCGATCCGCAGAAGATAGACACCCTGCTTGATAAGGCGTGTTATCAGGCGATCTTGCGCGGGCTTTCGGATTATGAATTTCCGTTTCTTTCGGATATGATATCGGTGAAAATAGACCTTACAAATATATTGACCACAGTGCGCCTTTTGCGAATGAAGAGCAACTATGTCAATTCCGCTTTCCTTTCCGAGAATCTGATAGAGGGAGGCAAGATAAGCTGTGACAGACTTGTTTCGATTTTTAAAAAGGACGAGGAAGAACTTTTCAGATTTTTGAGCTCGGGAGAGTATTATTCCCTTGCACAGTACGGAGCGGGCTGTCCTCTCTCCATTCTTGAGAGGGCGTGCGACGACGAGTATATGAGATTTGTTTGCGATAATACAAAGTATGTTTCATACGGAGCGTGCATTCTCGCGGCATACCTCACGGCGCGCGAGTATGAGGCGATGAATCTCCGTATACTCCTTGCCTCCAAGAGGGCGGCTTTACCCGCCGAAAAAATAACCGAAAGGTTGAGGATGAGTTATGTATAAGATAGGCGTCATAGGAGATAAAGACAGCGTCCTCGGCTTTATGGCGGTGGGATTCAAGGTATTTACAGAGGACGAACCGCATGAGGCGGCAAAGCTGCTTCGAAAATTGGCAAATGAGGATTACGCTATAATATATATCACCGAAAATCTCGCCTTCCGTATGGAAGAGGAAATAGCGAGATACAAGGACAGACCTACCCCTGCGGTAATCGTCATTCCCGGCAAGGACGGAACGACGGGGTACGGTATGACTAACCTCAAGAAATCAGTTGAACGCGCGGTTGGCGCGGACATTCTCTTTAAGGAGTAAACAGATGGTAGAAGGAAGAATAGTAAAAGTCTCGGGACCGCTCGTGGTAGCGGACGGCATGAGGGAAGCGAATATGTTCGACGTCGTCCGTGTCGGAGAGGCAAAGCTTATCGGCGAAATTATCGAAATGCACGGCGACCGCGCTTCCATACAGGTTTATGAGGAAACCGCGGGTCTTGGCAGAGGAGATAAGGTCGTATCGACCGGCGCGCCTCTTTCGGTAGAGCTCGGGCCCGGACTTGTAAATAACATTTACGACGGTATTCAGCGTCCGCTTGAAAAAATTGTAGAGCTGGTAGGTTCAAACCTTACAAAAGGTATTGACGTGCCTGCGCTCGACAGAGAAAAAGTATGGCACTTTGACGCTGTCTGCAAAGCAGGCGACAAAGTAACGGGCGGTGACATATACGGAACTGTCGCAGAAACCGAAAGCGTGCTGCATAAGATAATGGTTCCTCCGAATGTTTCGGGTACCATAGAAAGCATTTCGAGCGGCGACTACACAGTTGACGCTCCCATAGGAAAACTAAAGACCGATAAAGGAGAAACGGTTGATATAACTCTCGCACAGAAGTGGCCTGTACGCCGCGCGAGACCTTATGCCGAGAAGCTCCCTCCCAACATTCCTATGATAACGGGACAGAGAAATGTTGACTCGATGTTCCCTATAGCGCGCGGAGGTACGGCATGCGTTCCCGGTCCTTTCGGCTCGGGCAAAACGGTCGTTCAGCACCAGCTTGCAAAGTGGAGTGATGTCGATATAGTTGTATATGTCGGTTGCGGAGAACGCGGAAATGAAATGACCGACGTTCTGCGTGAGTTCCCCGAGCTTCAGGATCCTCGCACGGGCCATTCGCTTATGAAGCGTACCGTGCTTATAGCAAATACATCGGATATGCCCGTTGCAGCGCGCGAAGCGTCTATATACACGGGTATTACGATAGCAGAGTATTTCAGAGATATGGGATATTCAGTCGCTATCATTGCCGACTCTTCCTCGAGATGGGCAGAGGCGCTCCGTGAGATGTCAGGACTGTCTCTTATACACATCTGACGCTGCCGACGAAGGCTTAGGTGTA
>CAMGCN010000147.1 GCA_946040935.1 uncultured Clostridia bacterium
TGGGTTCGACTGTCTTTTGGTATAGCAATATCACTCGCCGTAAGGCGAATAAAACTGCCCAAGTGTTCTAATGAAACACTTGGGCAATGCAGCGGCCTGTTTTGTTTTTTGCATAATTTGAACTTGTGTTCGTCATAATAATATAATAAGGTAATTAAATTGACTTTTTCGTCATATGGTGATATAATACAGTATATATTTCCACGTGAGGGAGAGCAATGAAGGATTACATTATTTACGCAGATTCGGGAAGTGATATAACACCCGAACGGTGCGAAGAATACGGTGTTCGTCAGATACCGTTGGGCGTTGTCATGGACGGCAAGGCGTGTGATAGTATTGACAACGCCGAGTTTTACAAAATGCTTCGTGACGGAGCAAAAGCGATGACAAACGCGGCAAATGTTGAAACGCTCACCGAAACCTTTGAGAGTACGGTAAAAGAGGGTAAAGACTTAATTTATATAACCCTTTCCTCCGGTCTTTCGGGAACGTACGGTTATGCGTGTGTCGCCGCGCGCGATGTAAATGAAAAATATCCGGACTCAAAAATCTACGTTGTTGATTCGCTCGGTGCGTCGAGCGGATACGGTCTTCTCGTATGGTATGCCGCGAAAATGAAAAAAGAAGGCGGCGATATAGAGCAGGTCCGTGATTTCCTTGTGAATAACAGGCTTCGCTTAGCGCATCAGTTTACAGTTGACGACCTCATGTTTTTGAAGCGCGGCGGACGTATTTCGGCCGCCACGGCAATTGCAGGCAGTATGCTTAATATAAAACCGCTTCTGCATGTTGACGACGAGGGACATCTCATAAATATAGGAAAATGCCACGGCAGACTCGCATCTATCAAGTGGTTGTGCGACAGAATGGAGGAAAGCTCTGTCGGCTCTTCGCAAAAAGTGTTCATCGGACACGGTGACTGTGAAGAGGACGCGCTTATACTTTCTGATATGTTAAAAGAGCGTTTGGGCGTAAGTGACATAGAAACATTTTATATCGGCCCGACAATTGGGGCTCATTCAGGCCCCGGCACTTTGGCGCTTTTCTATATGACAAAGGAAGATAAAGAAAGATAACAACGAAAAGAGATATGATATGAAGATTAACGGTATTATTTTCCGTGACATGGTTATCAGTGCGGCAAACGCTCTCGATAACAGCAAGGAAGAGATTAACAATCTGAACGTATTTCCCGTTCCCGACGGAGACACGGGCATAAATATGAGCTTGACTATGAGCGCCGCACGCACCGAGCTTGCCGACTTTGACGGCACGGTTTCCGAGTGTGCGGATAAGCTCGCAGGTATTATGCTCAAGGGAGCGCGCGGTAACTCGGGCGTTATTCTCTCGGTATTTTTCAGGGGAATGTCAAAGAGTCTAAAGGGACTTGAAGAGGCGGACGCCATAGATATGGCGAAAGCTATGACGCGCGGCGTTGAGGACGCTTATAAAGCCGTTATGACGCCTACCGAGGGCACTATACTCACGGTAATGCGCGTCTGTGCAGAGCAGGCGACGAAAGTTGCCGAGTCAACCTATAAGGATGATGCTGTCGGATTTTTCAAGTATGCTTTGTCCGTTGCAGTCGAAACATTAAATCAGACGCCTGACCTTCTGCCTATATTAAAGCAGGCGCAGGTTGTAGACGCGGGCGGTCAGGGCTTTGTCACGGTGCTCGACGGTATGCTCTCCGCGCTCAAGGGAGAGCCTGTAAAGGCGTCGGAGCCCTCTGCACAGCCGGTCAAACAGGCGGCGGATTTTTCGGATTTTAAGACCGAAAATATTAAATATCCCTACTGCACCGAATGTATCGTCACAAAAAGTGAAAAATATATGGGCGAGGAAAAATGCGAGAAATTCCATAAGTTCGTCATGAATATCGGTGACAGCGTGGTATTTATCGAAAATGATGATATTATCAAGGTTCATGTTCATACTAATAACCCGGGAAAAGTTCTTTCCGAAGCGATAAAGTACGGCATGCTCTTTACCGTTAAGATAGAAAATATGAGAAATCAGCATTCAGAGCTTGCAGGAGGAGCGGGAGAGCCCGAGCCGGCACAGAACCAGCCGAAAAAGAAATACGGATTTGTAACCGTTTGTATGGGCGAGGGTATTAAGACCTGCTTTGAAGATCTCGGCGCCGATTATATAGTATACGGCGGCCAGACCATGAATCCCTCGACCGAGGACCTGTTTAACGCTGTTTCTAAAGTAAATGCCGAGACGGTATTTGTTCTTCCCAATAATAAGAATATATATATGGTTGCAAAACAGGCGCAGGAAATGACCAAGGATAAAAAGGTCGTTGTTATCGCAACCCGCAGCGTACCTCAGGGAATTGCCGCTATGATGGCATTTGACGAAAGCGCCGACAGGGATACAAACTCTGAAAATATGTTTGCCGCAGTCGAGAGCGTAAAGACTCTTTCTGTGACCTACGCAGTCCGCGATTCGGTAATTGAAGATAATCATATTAGCGGCGGCTCGGTGCTCGGACTTGCCGAGGGTAAAATCGCCTGTGTTGCCGACGATGATTTTGAGTGCCTTAAATCTCTCGTTGAGAGAGTCAGCGATTCGGAAATGCTTACCGTGTTCTATGGCGAAGACGTTACCGAAGAGGACGCGGCAAAGGCAGAACAGATTTTGAAGGACGGACTCGGCAAGTACGCAGAGGTCGTTATGGTAAACGGCGGCCAGCCGCTCTATCACTATATAATTTCAGCTGAATAACAGGAGATAAGATGTCATTTCGCATAATAACCGATTCTTCGTCCAACCTCGTTGCATCGGACGTGGAAAAGCTTGGGATTGATATAATATCATATACCTTCAATGTCCTCGGTAAGGATTATAAATGCTATAATCCGAACAGCGACGGTGTAGAGGAGGCAAAGCGCTATTATAATATTCTGCGCGAAGGCGCCGAAATCAAAACATCGCTTATTAATGCCGATAAGTTCCTCTCATATTTTGAGTCTGTCATGGCAGAGGGCGAGGATGTGCTCTTTATCGGAATGTCAAGCGGCGTATCAGGCAGTGTTCAGGCGGCGCGTATGGCGGCGGAAGAAGCCATGGAAAAATACGAGGGCAGGAACTGTATAGTTGTCGATTCACTGTGTGCTTCACTCGGCGAGGCTATACTCGTTATAGAGGCTGTGAAAATGCGCGATGAGGGCAAGTCGCTTACCGAGACTGCAGTTCGTATAGAGCGTATGAGGACGAGTATCCGTCAGGAGTTTACGGTTGACGACCTAAAGTATCTGAAGCGCGGAGGACGTATCTCGCCTGCCACGGCAATGCTCGGAGGTATGCTTAACATAAAGCCGCTTTTGTACGGTACCGACAGCGGAAAGATAGAGTCGTTCGGAAAGGTGAGGGGAAGAATGAAGGCACTCACGGCTCTTGCCGACTCTTGCGCTGAAAATCTCCGTTCACCTGACGACCTGATTTGTATTTCTCATGCCGACTGTGAGAATGCGGCGAATATGCTTGTGGATATGATAAAGGACCGCATACCTGCAAATAATTTTATGATTCGTTATTATGACCTTTGCACAGGCGCACATATCGGTCCTGATACCGTTGCGATATTCTATATGTCGCGAAACGGCAGAAAAATTAAATAATAAAATAAAAAAACAACGGCGAACCGCCGTTGTTTTTTACGTTTGTATATTATAAACCTGTCTCTTATACACATCTGACGCTGCCGACGAAGGCTTAGGT
>CAMGCN010000148.1 GCA_946040935.1 uncultured Clostridia bacterium
CGACATCTGCGCTCGACCCTGAAATGGTCGGCGAGGTTTTGGATGTAATCAAGGAGCTTGCGGCGGACGGAATGACGATGATAGTCGTCACTCACGAAATGGGCTTTGCAAGAGAAGTTTCAGACCGAGTCATATTTATGGATGAGGGTGTTATCGTGGAGCAGGGCACTCCTGAAGAGATTTTCGGTTCGCCCAAGAGCGAGAGACTCAAAAACTTCCTTGCGAAAGTACTGTAAGCGCGGCACTTCGCGAAAGGCAACGGAAAGGACCGCTTCAAACCGGCTGTCTTTCGGTATGCCAAAAGACAGTCGAACACACAAAGCCTGCGGCGGATATTTTCGGCTGAAATATCCCTTTGTCGCTTGATGTATTATAATAAAGGACCATTTTTCGGTCCTTTTTTTGTGCTGTTATTGAAAAATATTCATACTTAATGTATAATATTAAAAATGAAAAATCAAAAGCTCGCCGCACTGAAAGCGGCTTTTCCTAATACCATACCGATAATGACCGGGTTTTTATTCCTCGGCATGACCTACGGCGTTTACATGCGCGCCTGCGGATTTTCTTTTTTATATCCTTTTTTCATGAGCATGACGATTTTCGCAGGTTCCATGGAGTTTGTCGCATGCAATATGCTTTTAGGAGCGTTTGACCCTGTCGGCGCTTTTCTGATGACGCTTATGATAAACGCGCGCCACCTTTTTTACGGCATTTCCATGCTCGATAAATACAAGGGTACGGGGCTTAAAAAGATATATATGATTTTCGGACTGTGCGACGAGACCTTTTCGATAAACTGTACGGCGAAAATTCCCGACCGGATTGACCGCGGCTGGTTTATGTTTTTTGTCACTTTGTTAAATCAGATTTATTGGGTTGTCGGCACGACTCTCGGTGCGCTTTTCGGGAGCAGGCTCGCCTTTAGTACGGAAGAGCTTGACTTTGTCATGACAGCCATGTTCGTGGTGATATTTATTGAGCAATGGCAAAAGGACAAAAAACACATAAGCGAGTTTGCAGGACTTGCACTTTCTCTTATATGCCTTTTGATTTTCGGACCGGACGACTTCATCCTGCCGTCCATGCTCGCTCTGCTTGCCGCCCTTACGTTTTTGCGTGCTCCTATTGAAAGAGGAGGCGAAATATGAGTATAAATCAGCAGATAATAACGATAGCGCTTGTAGTTATCGGCACTATGATAACCAGATTTCTGCCGTTTGTCGTCTTTCGCTCGTCACGCCCGACTCCCCGATATATCACCTACCTCGGCAGGGTTCTGCCGGGAGCGGTTTTCGGTATGCTTGTGATATATTGTCTTAAAAATGTCAGTGTGCTCACGGGGAGTCACGGAATACCCGAGCTTATTTCCATATGCGTTGTCGTTGCGCTTCACCTGTGGAAAAAGCAAATGCTGATTTCCATAGCAGGCGGCACAGTGTGTTATATGCTGTTAGTTCAGCTTGTTTTTTAAGAGGTTAATATGAAATATAAAGCTGTGATTTTTGATTTGGACGGGACTTTGCTTAATACCCTCGACGACCTCGCAACGTCGATGAATTATGCGCTTCGTTCATTCTCCTTCCCTGAGAGAAGCAGGGAGGAGATCCGTACCTTTGTCGGAAACGGAATTCGTATGCTCGTTCGCCGCGCCCTGCCCGAAGGAACGCCCGAGGAGACGGAGGACAAAGTTTTCAGCGCGTTTCATGAGCATTACGCAAAGCACTGTGCAGACAAAACGGCGCCGTATGACGGCGCGCTCGGGACTTTGCGCGCTTTGCGTGAACAGGGCGTCAAGGTCGCCGTGATTTCAAACAAAGCGCACTATGCCACTCTCGCTCTGTGCGAGAGATTTTTCCCCTCGCTTATCGACGTCTGCGTAGGTCAGCGTGAAGGCGTGAGGACTAAACCTGCGCCCGACGCGGTGTTCGAGGTTCTCGCGTCTGTGGGCGCCGGTGCCGACGAAGCGGTTTTTGTGGGAGACGCAGACACAGATGTTGAGACGGCTAAAAACGCAGGCTGTGATTTTATCGGTGTGACATGGGGCTTTCGCGGAAAGAAATTTCTCATTGAACACGGAGCGCGCATTACCGTAGATACTT
This sequence comes from uncultured Clostridia bacterium, assembly GCA_946040935.1. GTDB lineage: Bacteria > Bacillota > Clostridia > Oscillospirales > CAG-272 > CAKSEI01. The sequence goes on from CAMGCN010000148.1 coordinate 2,103, forward strand.
TTGATGAACTGTACGGAATTTTGTGATTATGAGTATAAAAGAAAAGATAAAGGACATAACTTTTTCCGAGTGGATATTGTTCGGCTTTCTTCTGCTCGGCGGAGGATTTAACGAATATATTTGCTGTGCGGCCGCATTTGTTCTTTGCTGTGTTCTGATTGTAAAAACCGTTCGCAAAAAGGATTTTGTCTTCCGCGTCAACCTCGTATCCGTCTCGGTTGTTGTAATAACGCTGGGATATCTTGTTTCGACATTTTACGCGGTCGATTCGGGAATGGCGTTTACGGGTTTTTTGAAGTTTCTGCCCGTTGCCCTTTATATGGTGCTTCTTATGCAGGACGAGGGGGAAAGGGAGAGGGTGATAAGCCGACTGCCGTATTTTGCGCTTATACTCGGCCTGCTTTCCCTTGCCGCCGTGTTTATCCCTGCGCTTGAAAAATACTTTGTTTCTCAAGAGAGAATGGCAGGCTTTTTTCAATATCCGAATACTTTCGCGATGTTTCTGCTTATCGGCGAGCTTGTTATTCTATGCAGAGAAAAGTACAGAGCGCGTGATATCGCCGCGGCGTCGGCTCTTGTTATTCTCATGCTTTTCACGGGAAGCCGTGCGGTGTTTGTCCTTGCGGCATTATCAAATATTCTCATTCTGTTTTTAAGGCGCGGAAGAAAAACTAAACTTATAATGCTCGGTGCTGTCGCTCTTCTTGCCGTAATTTCCGCCGTATGCCTTCCCATGATTATGAAAAGCGAGGTCTTTTCAAGATACTTTACTATTTCTTTTAATGATAATTCGTTTATCTGCCGGCTTTTATATTACAGAGACGGCATCCCCGTTATACTCAAGCATCCGTTCGGGCTGGGATATATGGGCTATTACTATACCGAACAGTCCTTTCAGACAGGCATTTATTATATAAAAAATATACATAACGATTTTTTACAGCTTGCTTTGGATATCGGCTGGGTGCCGTGCGCGCTGTTTATTGCAGGTATTGTAAAGTCTTTTTTCTCAAAGAGGATAAAGGCGCCGAGGAAAATCATATTGCTTGTTACGGTTCTCCATGCCCTTTTTGATTTTGATTTGCAGTTTGGGGCGATGTTCTGTATTTTGCTGTTGTTTTCGGATACCGAGTGCGGAAAAGTGTTTTCGCTTTCGAAAACCGCGGTAAACACCGCGTCTGCGCTCTTGGCGACTCTCTGTCTGTATTTTTCCGTTGCGCTCGGACTGTCCTACTTCGGAGCCTTCTCCTTCGCGGATTATATGTTTCCTGCGAATACTCAAAACAAAATATCGCTTATGATATCCGAAAATAATATCGAAAGTCAGGCTAAATTGGCCGACGAGATAATAAAAAATAATTCTTTTGTGCAGATAGCCTACGGCGCAAAGGCAAAACAGGCGTTTTCACACGGTGATATCGGAGATTTTATTGTATATTATAAGAAAGTTTTTGAGGTCGCGCCTTTTTCCTATAACGAATACGAGGAATACAGCCGTATGCTCATAGACGCGATAAAGCTCTATGAGCGGGCGGGAGACGAGTACAGCGCAAACTATTGCAAAAAGGAACTTGTGTCGGCAAGGGACGCGCTTCGCGCTCTTCCCGAAAGGCAGAGTCTGC
>CAMGCN010000149.1 GCA_946040935.1 uncultured Clostridia bacterium
CGAATACGCAGACATCGGACTCGACTTTGAAACCTTTTTAATGGACAAAAAACATTCATGCAGAAACAAGTGCATTTTCTGCTTTATAGATCAGCTCCCCAAGGGTATGAGAGAAACCCTCTATTTTAAGGACGACGATTCCCGTCTTTCCTTTTTGCAGGGAAACTATATTACCTTAACCAACCTATCCGAGAGCGAAATAAAAAGAATATGCGATATGAAGCTCTCTCCCATGAATGTTTCCGTTCACACGACAAACCCACAGCTTCGCTGCGACATGCTTAAAAACAAAAATGCCGGAAATGTCATGGACACACTACGCGCCTTTGCCGAGTCGGGAATAAAAATTCACGCACAGATAGTTTTATGCCGTGACGTAAACGACAAGGCGGAGCTTGACTTAACCATGCGTGACCTCGCTTCTCTCTATCCCTCTCTTGAAAGCTGTTCGATAGTGCCGGCAGGACTTACAAGATACCGCGAGGGATTATATCCTTTAAAGCCTTTTTCAAAACAGGAATGCGCCGAAATAATAGTTCAGGTGACAGAGTTTTCAAACGAGTGCCTTGAAAAGTACGGCTCAAGAATCTTCTTTGCGGCCGATGAGTTCTATATCAAGAGCGAAACAGAGCTGCCGGATAACGACTCTTACGAGGGATATCCCCAGATAGAAAACGGAGTGGGACTCATCACATCCATGAAAACCGAATTTGAGAGTGAGCTCGAATATATAGACGAGTACAATATCAAAAAGGAAAAGCACTGCTCGGTCGCGACGGGAGAGGCGGCATTCTGCTTTATCAGTTCTCTTGTTGAAAAATTAAGCGAAATATGTTATAATTTAGACTGTAAGGTTTACTGCATCGAAAATGAGTTTTTCGGTGAGAATATCACTGTGGCAGGACTCATAACAGGCGGCGATCTTATTTCCCAGCTGAAAGGCAAGGAGATAGGCGACACGCTGTATATCCCGTCGGTAATGCTCCGTTCGGGAGAGGATGTCTTTCTCGACGATATATCGGTTTCCGACGTTGAAGGCGCACTCGGTGTAAAAGTCAAAACCATAAAGAACGACGGTGCGGAGTTTATCGCATCGATTTTGGAGTAAAATGTACGATTATCTGATTGTAGGCGCAGGGCTTTTCGGCGCGGTATTTGCAAACGAGGCGAAAAAGCGGGGCAAACGCTGTCTCGTTATAGACAAACGCGGCCATATCGCAGGCAATATTTATACCGAAAACACAGAGGGTATAAACGTCCACAAATACGGCGCGCACATTTTTCACACAAACGACAAGCGGGTGTGGGACTATATAGGGAATTTTGCCGAATTCAACAGATATACAAATACACCTGTCGCGGTGTATAAAGATGAGCTTTACAACCTGCCCTTCAATATGAACACATTCTCAAAAATGTGGAATATAAAAACTCCCGACGAAGCAAAAAACATAATCAACAAGCAGATAAAGGAAGCAGGCATCGTCGAGCCGAAAAACCTCGAGGAGCAGGCGCTTTCCCTTGTAGGACGGGATATTTATGAAAAGCTCGTAAAGGGCTATACCGAAAAGCAATGGGGCAAGAGAGCGTGTGAGCTCCCTGCGTTTATTATCAAACGCCTGCCTGTTCGCTTTACCTATGACAACAATTATTTTAACGATAAATATCAGGGAATACCCATAGGCGGTTATACCGCCATAATAGAAAAAATGCTTGACGGATGCGAAGTACGCACGGGATGCTCATTTGATGAGGTCAAAAACGAGGTTGAGTACAAAAAGCTCGTCTATACGGGTATGATAGACGAATATTTTGATTTTTCGCTCGGCGCTCTCGAGTATCGCACCCTGCATTTTGAGAGCAAAACCCTCGAAACAGACAATTTTCAGGGCAACGCGGTAGTAAATTACACCGAGTATGAAATACCCTATACAAGGATAATCGAACACAAGCATTTTGAAAAATGCGAGTCAGACAAAACGGTTATCACCTACGAATACCCCGCAAGCTGGAAAAAAGGCGACGAGCCTTACTATCCCATAAACGACGAAAAGAACAACGCCTTGTATGAAAAGTACGCTTCCCTCGCTAAAAAGGAGAAGAACGTAATATTCGGCGGACGTCTTGGCATGTATAAATATTACGATATGGATAAAGTCATCGCATCTGCTCTTGAATGTGCAGATGCCGAATTGGAGAGTTAATAATGGCAAAACCGATAGTTGCTATAGTCGGCAGACCGAACGTCGGAAAATCAACGCTTTTTAATAAAATCTCGGGTGTGCGAATAGCAATAGTCGAGGATACGCCCGGAGTGACGCGGGACAGAATCTATTTTGACATCGAGTGGTCGGGCAGAAGGATGATGCTCGTCGACACGGGAGGAATAGAACCAAAAACCGACAGCATTATACTTAAACATATACGCACACAGGCGGAAATAGCCATCGAAACCGCCGATGTGATAGTCTTTATGACCGACATTCAGGCAGGAGTCACGGCGGACGACAGAGATATCTGCCGTATGCTTTTACGCTCGGGAAAACCCGTTGTCCTCGCGGTAAACAAGATAGACAATATAGGTAATTTGCCGCCTGAATTTTACGAGTTTTACGAACTCGGAATGGGCGATCCCGTTCCCCTTTCCTCCCTTCACGGCACAGGTTCGGGGGATCTCCTCGACCGTGTGACAGAGCTTCTGCCCCCCGAGAAGGAAGAGGAGGAGGACGAGGACGCGATAAAGGTAGCGGTAATCGGAAAGCCGAACGCAGGTAAAAGCTCAATCATCAACCGCATGTTGGGAGAAGAGAGACTCATTGTTTCCGACATCGCAGGAACAACGCGCGACGCCATAGACACACGGGTGGAAAACGAATTCGGCAAGTATATTTTTATAGACACGGCGGGAATCCGCAGACAAAGCAAGGTAGAGGACAGAATAGAAAAGTTTTCTGTTCTGCGTGCCAAATTAGCCGTTGAGCGCGCCGACGTCTGCCTCATCATGATAGACGGCAACGAGGGAATAACCGAGCAGGATGAAAAAATCGCAGGGCTCGCCCACGAAGCAGGAAAAGCGTCTGTCATTGTCGTAAACAAATGGGACATAGTAGAAAAGGACAACTCCACCGTCAAAAAGTTTACAGACGACGTATATACTCATCTCGGATATATGACTTACGCTCCCCTGCTCTTTGTTTCGGCAAAAACAGGTCAGAGATTGAGCAAGCTGTATGAGCATATAAACTATGTATCAAATCAGGCGGCTATGCGTGCCACCACGGGAATGCTCAATGACGTGCTCGCAGACGCCATAGCACGTGTACAGCCCCCGTCAGACAAAGGAAAGAGATTAAAAATATACTATATGACGCAAACGGGTATAAAACCGCCCACATTCGTCATATTCTGCAACGACGCACAGCTCTTTCACTTCTCCTACCAAAGATATATAGAAAATAAACTGCGTGAGGTCTTCGGATTTAAGGGTACGCCCATACGCATAGTTATCAGACAGAAAGGCGACAGTAATGGCTGATTTTTACAACGGATTTATGAACTTTCGCGAAAACGGCTTAATAAGTCCTTACTACGACTACCACATGCCGTTTTCGGTTGCGATACCTCTGCTCGTTGCAATAGCGGTTATATCGTATCTTCTCGGAAATATAAACTTCGCGGTTATCATCTCGAAGAAGAAATTTCACGAGGATGTAAGAA
>CAMGCN010000150.1 GCA_946040935.1 uncultured Clostridia bacterium
CACCTAAGCCTTCGTCGGCAGCGTCAGATGTGTATAAGAGACAGCAATTACAATTACAGATGTGCTGGATTTTCATCAAAAAGGCGGACGCTTTAAGGTGTCAAAGCGCAGTTTTTTCGCTGTATCGCTTAGGCTTAATACGCCCGGAAAATATGTTTTCAAAGGAAAGAGCGTTTCCTTTGAGCCGCCGAGCGTTTGTATAATACCTGCGGGATTAGACTACGAACGGTCGGCCTTTGACGACGATGTGTTAGTTATACATTTTAATGTGTCAAACTATGTGACGGACGAAATTGAAGTATATAAAATTTCCGATATAGACAAGTACCGCGGACTATTTGAAAAGGCCTTGAAAATACGACTTGAAAACTCGTCCGGCGCGCAATATAAAGAGACCGCCGTGCTTTACGAGATATTAGGCGAGCTTGCCGCGGATTTCGGAATTCAAAGCTCAAAGAAAAGCAGTATTGCCGAATCTGCCGAGTATATGAAGCAAAATTTCTTTAATCCGGAGCTGAATATCGAAGACCTTGCAAAACGCGCGAATGTAAGCTCTGCACAATATAGGCGAAAATTCAGGCAGGTTTACGGGGTAAGCCCGAAACAATACCTTGACGGGTTACGCTTCGGATATGCAAAATCGCTTTTGGAAACAGGATATTTCTCGCAAAAGGAAATAGCTTCCCGATGCGGATTTTCGAGCGTAGAGTATTTCCGCACCGCATTTAAGAAGGATACAGGAAAATGTATCAGAGACTTTTTGAGTATATAGTACAAAAATTTAAACCGAGCGATGAATAACATCGCTCGGTTTTTTTGAGAAATCAGTCGGTTTTTTGTCAAATCAGTTTTTCAGTCCATTCGCTTTCCCTAAAGCCTACCAGCACAAAGGCGTCGCAGACAAGAAGGGGCCTTTTGACAAGCATGCCGTCTGTTGAAAGAAGAGACAGCATCTCCTCCTCGGTCATGGCGGGGATTTTTGTTTTAAGCTCCATGGATTTATAGAGCATGCCGCTCGTGTTAAAGAATTTTTTCAACGGAAGTCCGCTTTTTGAATACCAAGAGGCGAGCTCCTCAAGCGTCGGATTATCGGTTTTTATATCCCGAAGCTCATATTCAATCTTGTTGTCGTCAAGCCATTTCTTTGCCCTCTGACATGTAGTGCATTTCGAATAACAAATAAAACTCAGCATAGTATCACACTCCTGATAAATTTCGGCTGTATTATATCCTTCCCTTGTTTTATCGCTTTGATGGAATAGCTTTTCCTGAAAAGCAAAAATACAAAGCGACTTTTAACAAGGATATTATAACAGAATCGGGGACGGATAGCAAGACGGCGCATAAAATAACGAAGAATATTTCTGTAAAAATAAAAAGGCAGGCAGATTTGCCGCCTGATAACAGTATATTGATTCTTAATGCTGTAATGCCGTTCAGTATTTTTTGATTTTTCTATTGAAAAAACCTTACCTTTAGTGTATAATGCTGTTAAGTGGAGTGAAGTGGCAGATATGTGGGGAGTTTTCCACAGGAGTTTTGCACATTTGCACAGGCACTGAATTCCGTAACGTCGAAACAAAAGGAGAAATGTCGTGATTTCGGGAAGCTACGAGGCATCGCTCGATTCTAAAAACAGAATATTCATTCCTGCGCGCGTTCGTGAGAAGCTCGGCTCGGACATCGTCCTCGTTAAAGGTATTGACGAATGTATAACGGTTTATTCAGCGGCCGAATGGGAAAATTTCACTTTATCGGTTGAAAAGCTTCCCATGACACAGGCAAGGCACCTGCGCAGATTCCTTTATTCATCGGCTGTCGAGTGTACAATCGACGGCCAGGGCAGGATAATTATACCATCTTCGCTTCGTGACTATGCAAAACTCGAAAAATGTGTTATAATAGTAGGCACAGGTGTAAGAGCGGAGATTTGGGCGGCCGATGTATGGCAGAAAGAGCAGGAAAAGACCGACCGCGACAGTATGGAAAAAATGCTTATTGAACTTGGATTTTAATGGAATTTAATCATTATTCGGTAATGCTCGCAGAGAGCATTACGGCGCTTGATATAAAGCCTGACGGAATATATGTTGACTGTACTTGCGGCGGCGGAGGACATTCGTATGCCATAGCCGACAGACTTACCACCGGACGGCTCGTGGCGATAGACCGTGACAGCGATGCATTAGAGGCGGCGCAGGCACGGCTTTCTGCTTTTTCTTCGCGTGTTACTTTCCTGCACTCAAACTTCTGTGACGCATCTCAAGTGCTCACTGAGCTCGGTATAGAAAAAATTGACGGAGCTATTGCAGACCTTGGAGTTTCATCATATCAGCTCGACTGTGCGGAGAGGGGATTTTCCTATATGCACGACGCCCCTCTCGATATGCGTATGGACAAAGGCGCGGCGCTTACCGCATACGATGTGGTGAACGGATATTCCGAAGAAGATATAAAAAGAGTGCTTTACAATTACGGAGAGGAGTCTTTTGCTCCGAAAATAGCGCGGGCGATAGTTACAGCGCGAAAGGACAAGCCGATTGCGAGCACATTTGAGCTTGTTGAAATAATTAAGGGCGCTTTGCCCGAGAAGGTGAAGGCTACGGGACATCACCCGGCGAAAAAGACATTTCAGGCTATAAGAATAGAAGTGAATGACGAACTGAACATAATAGAGCCGACATTACGCTCTCTTGCCGAAAAGCTGAATCCCGGCGGACGACTGGCGGTTATCACCTTCCATTCACTCGAGGACAGGATAACAAAGCATACGTTTGCATCTCTTGCAAAAGGCTGTACCTGTCCGCCTGATTTTCCCGTTTGCGTATGCGGTAAAAAACCCGAGGTTAAAATCATCACAAGAAAACCTATCGAGCCGAGCGAAAAAGAACTTGAAGAAAATCCACGCTCTCGCAGTGCGAAACTGCGCGTAGCTGAAAAACTGTAAACAAAAGGAGGGCGCGTCAATATGGCGGATAAGAACAAAACACGTAACGGCGCGTCCGCGTCACGTCCGCGTGCCCGCCGCATGCCGGATAACAGGGGAGCAAAAAACGACCCGAGATACAACGGCGTGGGAGTTGATACGGGAAATGAAATCAGACGTCCGCGCGCCCGTCGCGCGCCCGCTCCCGTCACGGCAGAGATAGGCCGTGTTGAGCCGAGAAAAGTAAATAATAAAAAACGCAGATTTCTTTACGGTATTATAAACGGAAAGAAAATAGAGACTGTTAAGATAAAGGAAAAGCATTTTCCGTGGCAGGCCATTTTGGTCGCGGTCTCCTGTACTCTGATTATTACGGTGCTTGTTTTTGATTACGTTAAGATAAACGAGCTGACAAACAGATACAGTGAACAGCAGGACGAAATAATAGATCTCGTCTCGAAAAAAAAAGTGCTTAACCTTACATTAGAAAGAAAAAACGATCTTCTTGACTTTGAAAAAAGGGCGCTGGAGCTCGGCATGGTAAAAAGCGATAAGGTAGAAAAGAGATATATAAGCTCGCACAGCGAGGATAAAATAGAGGTGCCGGGAGGAGAGAAGAACGGCGTCGGCGATTTTATAAAGGATTTCTTTTACAAAGTCGGTGACTATTTCAGGAATATATTCGCGTAAATAACAGTAAGATTAATCTGAAAGGGGGAAAAGTCATGCCGTCTGAAAGAAACGGTAAGGTCACTGTCTCTTATACACATCTGACGCTGCCGAC
>CAMGCN010000151.1 GCA_946040935.1 uncultured Clostridia bacterium
GCCCGTAAGATTATGGAAGAATTTGATATGCTTGAAATAGAGAAGCAAAGAGCAAAAACATTGTCCGGCGGTTGGCAAAGAAAATTAAGCATTGCTATGGCGCTTATTTCAGAGCCTAAGATTTTATTCCTTGACGAGCCGACTCTCGGTCTTGATGTTCTGGCAAGAAGAGAGCTTTGGAAGTATATCCAAAATCTAAAAGGCAAGATTACAATTATTCTTACCACTCATTATCTTGAAGAAGCAGAAGCATTATCTGACAGAATAGGTATTATGTCAAAGGGTAGGTTAAAAGCTGAGGGTACCGTAGATGATCTAAAAGCTCTTGCCGGCAAGGATTGTTTTGAAGAAGCATTTATTTCTATTGCAGAGGGGGAAAGTATAAAATGAGAACACTGGCATTTGCATCAAGAAACACAAAAGAAATAACCAGAGATATAATAACTCTATTTTTCGGAATACTTTTCCCGTTAATCTTACTTATATTGCTAAGCGCAATTAACAACGCTATTCCAAAAGAAGCGGAAATGAACCTGTTTAGAATACAAAACCTGGCTCCCGGAATTTCAGTTTTTGGATTAAGCTTTGTAGCATTGTTCTCATCAATGCTGATTTCAAAAGACAGATCCTCCAGCTTCATAATAAGACTGTTTACATCACCGGTAAAGGCACATGAGTTTATTCTTGGATATACATTACCGCTTATTCCAATGTCCCTTACTCAGACTTTAGTATGCTATATAGCATCACTGTTTATGGGACTGGAATTTACCGTGAATATTTTACTCGCAACGGTAGTAAATATTCCGATAGCGCTTGTATTTATCGGACTCGGGCTTTTACTTGGTACAGTGCTTTCAGAAAAAGCGGTTGGCGGTATTTGCGGAGCGTTGCTAACAAATCTTTCTGCATGGTTTTCAAATATTTGGTTTGATACAAGCCTTGTCGGCGGTTGGTTTGAAACCTTAGCAAATGCACTTCCGTTTGCTCATGCAGTAAATGCCGCAAGATATGCCCTATCCGGCAGCTATGATAAAATATTAGGGGAGTTAGTATGGGTGACAGGATATGCAGCAGTTATCCTTATAATTGCAATTATTCTATTTACTCTTAAGATGAAACGTAACAAGTAAATATGTTTCACTAATAGAATTGTTTTGAATCCAAAGTCTGAGAGCGCGTCTTAGGATGCGCTCTTTTTTTCGCTTTTAGGTGGCGTTCTTTTAGCTTTATTGTTGACAAGTGTTTTTTTCGGGTATATTATCTATGGAGATTTTATAGAATCGAGGTATGCTTTATGGAGATACTTTTGGCACTTGCCATAGCCTTATTCGCGGGACTTTTTATGACGAGATTGTGTAAACCCTTGGGACTTCCTGCGGTTACGGGTTATCTTATAGCAGGTATTCTTATAGGCCCTTTTTGCTTAGGCAGATTGGGAATTTCCGGACTTGGTTTTACAAGTCTTGAGAATGTGGAGCAGTTTTCCATTGTTTCCGAGGTGTCTTTAGGCTTTATCGCCTTTACAATAGGAAACGAGTTCAGGCTTTCGAGCATTAAGCAAATAGGAAAACAGGCATTGTTGGTAGCAACTTTCGGTGCTGTGGGTGCTACTGTTTTAGTAGACGGATCTCTTATAGGACTCTCATATCTGATGCCGGGAGTTATTGACCTTCCCGTAGCCCTTACCTTAGGTGCCGTTGCGGCGGCTACTGCTCCTGCGGCAACCCTCATGGTTGTTCGTCAGTATAAGGCAAAGGGCCCGGTTACAAAGCTGCTCTTACCCATAGTTGCCATTGACGATGCGGTAGGCCTCATAATATTTGCAGCTTCCTTAGGTGCGGCAAAAGCAGTGGCAAGCAACCACTTTGACCTGCTCTCCATAGCTGTTGAGCCTATTGCGGAAATCGTTCTCTCGATTCTGGCAGGCGGAGTCTTGGGTGCGCTCCTCTCTTTGGCGGAAAAGCTTTTCCACTCACGAAGCAAAAGGCTTTCAATAACCGTAGCCTTTGTGATTTTCGCCGTGGCTGTTTCTCAGATAAAGATAAACTTAGGCGGAGTGCATTTAGGCTTCTCCTCTCTTTTGCTTCTCATGATGATGGGTACTGTTTTCTGCAATACGTGCGACTTTTCCGAAGAGCTTATGGACAGGCTTGACCGCTGGACAGGTCCTCTCTTTGCTCTCTTCTTTGTCTTAAGCGGTGCAGAGCTTCAGCTTGAGGTTTTCACTCAGTGGACAATGGTTGCGGTGGGAATCGTTTATATAGTTTTCCGTTGCGTCGGCAAGTATTTCGGCGCAGGAGTAAGCGCAAAGCTCTCAGGCTGCGACAAAAATGTAGTAAAGTATTTGGGAATTACTCTTTTTCCCCAGGCCGGAGTCGCTTTGGGCATGAGCCTTATTGCAGTAGCCGAGTTAGGCAGTACACAGGGGGCTACAATAAGAAACATCACCCTTTTCTCCGTAATGATTTACGAGCTTGTAGGACCTCTCCTTACAAAAATTGCCCTTACAAAGGCAGGAGAGATTATTCCCGAGCATAGAAAATCAAGCCGCGGAGTAATAAACTAAAGCTAAGGCGAGGTCGCTTGGACTTCGCCTTTTACTATATATACCTATGCTTATTATCAACTTCACCAACTTAAGCGTACAAATAAAGCTCAGTATAGGGCAATTTGGAGATTGTAGAAAAATATTTGGTGAGCTTTAGAAAAATTCTTGACAAAAGGGTCTTTTTTGACGTATTATATAAACTAATCTTTATATATTCAAATGCTATGAAGGAAAGCGCAAAACAGAAGAACACTAAAAGAGAGCCGATGTATGCTGAAAGTCGGCGTGGACTTAGTTTTGATTCTCGTTCCCGAGCAGGATTCCCTAAAGTAGATTTTCTACCGTTAAGGTTTCTCGGATTAAGGTACCGTTATAACCTTCGAGTGGTCGTGTTTTTTACGACAATTTGGGTGGTACCGCGGTTTATTATCGTCCCTGAAGCATATATTTGCTTCGGGGCTTTTATTTTTTTGGAGGTGCTGTTATGCAAACAGTAAAAATTGCAGATGTGACACTTAAAGAAGGCACTATTGCACAGGGTGCAGCTCTCTCTTTCCGCGAGAAAATTGAGATTGCCAAGCTGCTTGACAGAGTCAAGATTGATGTAATTGAGATGCCCCGAATAGAGAACGAGGCAGCAGATACTCTGCTGCTAAAGACCGTTTCCTCACTACTGCTAAACAGTACCGTAAGCGTAGACGCAGGAAGCTCTGATGAGAGCGCCCGCCGTGCAGGTGAGGCAATCAAGGAAGCTAAGTTTAAGCGGCTTCGTGTAGAATTACCGACCTCAACCGTACAGATGGAGTATCTTTTTAAGTGTAAGCCCAAGGCTATGATTTCTCTTATAGAAAAGCAGATTAAGATTTGTAAGGAGTACGCCGAGGACGTTGAGTTTGTTGCTTTAGACGCTACAAGAAGCGAAATTGAGTTTTTATCCGAAGCAGTAAAAACAGCTATTCACGCAGGCGCTACAACCGTTACGGTTTGTGACACGGTAGCCCAGATGCTCCCCGAGGAGTGTAAGGAGTTTATTAAGAAGCTCTACGATAATATCCCCGAGCTTTCTAAGGTTTCTTTGGGTATTTCAACTCAGAGCGAGCTTTATATGTCTCTGTCTCTTATACACATCTCCGAGCCCACGAGACGCTACGCTATCGC
>CAMGCN010000152.1 GCA_946040935.1 uncultured Clostridia bacterium
TCTACACCTACGCCTTCGTCGGCAGCGTCAGATGTGTATAAGAGACAGTTTCACTCTCGTCAAAAATCACAGTGCCCTTCTGCCCCGAAAGCAAGCTGTCGGGAGTTGAACACCGGGATTTTATATTCGGAGCATGGTACAAAAGAAGCTTTGAAATAAAAAAAGAACGCCTTGACGGGCGCGTGTTTATTCACTTCGGCGCAGTCGACTATTACGCGACAGTGTACATAAACGGCAAAGAGATAGGAAGGCACCAAGGGGGTTATGCTTCCTTTGCTTTCGAGATAACCGACTATGTCCGCGAGGGAGAGAATACCGTCGCCCTGTTTGCGGAAGACGACACACGCCATCCGTGCGTGCCCCGCGGAAAGCAATGCGAAAGATACCTTTCCTCCGGGTGCTCCTACACGAGAACAACGGGAATCTGGCAAACGGTATGGCTTGAATATACTCCTAAAAACTATATAAAATCATTCAGAATAGACGCTGATCCCGAGTCGGCGACAGCCTTTCTTTCCCTTTCCCTCTGCGGTTGCGGCGACCTCTCGGTGAAAGCTTTCTTTAACGGAAAAGAGGTTGGACGCGCCGTGAGAAGCGGCGTTTCGGGCGGCGAAAAAATCTCTCTCTCACTTTCCGAAAAGCACTTATGGGAAGTCGGCGACGGCAAGCTCTACGACCTTGAACTCAAATTCGGCGACGACGAGGTGAAAAGCTACTTCGGACTCAGAAGCGTGTCATGCGATAACGGCCGTCTCATAATTAACGGAAAACCGCATTTTATGCGCCTCGTTCTCGACCAGGGATTCTACCCCGACGGTGTTTACACCGCAAAAGACGAGCAAGAGCTTATCCGTGATATAAACCTGTCGCTCGATATGGGTTTTGACGGCGCGCGGCTGCACGAAAAGGTTTTTGAAGAGAGGTTTCTCTACCATTGCGACAGGCTCGGTTATATCGTGTGGGAGGAATTTCCCGATTGGGGACTTGACATAACGATCCCCGAGTCAATATACTCTATCCTGCCCGAATGGACCGAAATCATAGAGCGCGACTACAACCACCCGTCGATAGTCGGATGGTGTCCCCACAACGAAACACGCCGTTTCACCGATAAACGGGAATATGACATGGCGATAAACACGGTATATCGCGCCACAAAAGCAATAGATCCCGTAAGGCCCTGCATAGATTCGAGCGGAGGACTGCATGTAGAGAGCGATATTTTCGATATTCACGACTACGACCAAAATCCCGAAACCTTTAATAAAAGATATAAACGGCTGATAACAGAAGGAATACTCGAGGATCCGCTCAGCGCAAATGAAAAATACACGGGCGGAGCCGTGTTTGTGAGCGAATACGGGGGTATACTCTTTGACGGCGACGAAAGCGGATGGGGTTACGGCGAGACTCCCAAAGACGCGCAGGAATTTATTTCTCGCTTTATAGGCCTCGCGGACGCTATGCTGTCAAACAAAATGATATCGGGACTGTGCTATACACAGCTTACCGATGTCGAGCAGGAGCAAAACGGTCTGTACACATTTAACCGCGAACCAAAGTTTCCGCCCGAAACACTGTCCTCTCCTCTAAAAAAGAAAGCGGCAATAGAAGAATAATTGCATTATTTCTGAAAACTCAACAAAACAAAAAACACCTCTCTGCAATTAAGCAGGGTCCTTAAGGACAGTTATCTAAAACTTAATAGGAATTTGGCACATAAGACAAAACTACCCGAAGAAGAGAAAAACAAAACTCTTTTTCGGGTAGTGATTTTATGCAGTGATATTCTTTGCTGCGCAAAGAGTGATATAATTGCCTACGGCAACCGTGATATTGAAACCTGCGGTTTCAGTGATATTTTAATTCGCCCATAAAACTGCCGCAGGCAATAAAACTATGCGTAGCATAATAAAACTGCTTTACTCGCCGTAAGGCGAATAAAACTGCCCAAGTGTTCTAAAGGACACTTGGGCAAACAGAGAGGTGTTCTGTTTTTTACCATTCTATATCTATAGCTTTTTCACAGAAGTTCTTGAGTATCAAAGCAACCTGCGCGCGTGTTGCATTACCCTTGGGATCGAGCATTATCGTTCCGTTAATTTTATTTCCGGAAATGAGTCCGACGCCGACCGCCCATTTGAGCGCTTTTAACGCGTAACCAGCCACAGCCGATTTGTCGGGGAAGGAATCAAGGCTGTTTGCAATTGTGACATCAAAATTCTTCAACTTTGCATATCTGTAGAGAATAACCGCAAGGTCCTGACGGCTGATAACGCTGTTCGGAGAGAAGGTATCCGCAGACGTACCGTATACTATGCCATTTGACGACGCCCACTTTATCGGGTCGGTATACCAAGCTCCCTCTTCAACGTCCTTAAATATATTTGTAAGACCTTCGACCGAGGGTTTGCCCTCCATATTGTAAAGCACACGCACGAGCATGGCGCGAGTCATGGGAGTATCCGGCTCAAAGCTATTTTCACCCGTTCCGCTGAACAGGCTGTTTGTTATTGCAAAGTCAACCGCTTTATAGTACCACACGTCTTCCTCAACATCCTCAAATCTCTCGGCGGGAGTAACTGTCGGCGGTATGGGGGTATAATCCCCTTTTTCTCCGCAGCGGGCACAAACGCGCGATTTGAGACCGGGCAGCTTTTCGGTCGGCTCATAGTCAACCGTCCACTCGTCAAGGAAGCTGTGTGCGCAGCCGATAGCCTCAAACTCTATGGAGTTTTCGTTTGCATACTCTTCGGCGTATGAGCACATAAGGCCCCTTATTTTGACATCGTCACAATTTCCGAAAGCGTTGTCGCCTATTTTCTTCACACGCTCATATATCGTCGCATACTCAAGGGAAGTGCAGTTATTAAAGGCGTCAGCGCCTATTTCCGCCATTCTCTTCGGGAATGTAACCGAGGTAAGCAAAGTGCAGTTTTCAAAAGCATTGTTTCCTATGCTCTTTACACTTTCCGGTATTGAAACAGAGGAAAGCAAAGACACGTCGGGAACTTCAATATACTGCAGAGACCTTATGCTCATTTCAGAGCTCGGCAACGAGGCAGAAGAAAGAGCTCTTGAATCGGGGGTAGCACCGTATTCTATTTCAGATGAGCTTAATACCGTAAAGGCGCTGTCTCCTATTACAGTCGTGCCGTCCTTGATATCGCACTCGGTAACATCGTATTGTACGTTTATGAGATAATTGCCTATATACAGAGCTCCGTCAGTCCAATTACTCTCGTCGTTGTAATACCCGGAATTATAGAAAGCGTTTGCTCCGATTTTCTTTAATCCTTCGGGCAGAGTAATATTCGAAAGAGCTACACAGTCATAAAAAGCCTCTTCAGCTATTGCCGTTACGGGATAACCGTCGATATCCGCCGGAATATCAATATCCGAAAGATACTTGTTGCATCTGGTTATTGTAACCTCGTCATTTTCAATTTTATACGTCACTCCCATTATAGTGCCGATAGTGGCGGCCGTTTCAGCACCGGTGCTTACCGATACAAGATTACAAACAGACAAACAAATTACAAGGGCGAGAAGCAAAGAAACTGTTCTTTTCATAATAACACCTCACAGTATTTGAAACAATTCACATAATTGGTATTTTGATTATATCATAACGGCATTTCCTGTCTCTTATACACATCTCCGAGCCCACGAGA
>CAMGCN010000153.1 GCA_946040935.1 uncultured Clostridia bacterium
CTTAAGAGTCGCGACCGACTGATGGTAAGAACAGTACAAAACGTTTTTAACATTTTTTTCGACCCGTTTTACCAAAAAGTCCTGTTCACCGAACTTTATTCCCTTTTCCTCGGTCACGGGAAAGGTCACCTTTTCAAGGGTAATTTTTTCACCGTTGCGCAAAACGGTTATGTCGACAGGGTTCTGACCGTAGTCGGAAATGGCGTATGAGAGGTCATACAACAAATGCACCTTATGCCCCGCAACGGAAATAATCTCGTCGTCTACCATTAGCCCCGACTGTTGAGACAGCGCTCCCTCCGAAAAGCCGGCAACGGTAGTAGAGCCTATGGCAGGCGCGCTTATTACATAAGAAATCATCAAAATAAATCCGAGAACTATATTCATCGCCGACCCTGCGGCAAGAACTATCGCCCTCTGCCATTTTGGCTTGGAGCAAAGCGCTCCGTCTTCTTCACAGCCGCCGTCCTCGCCTATCATGGCGACATAACCGCCAATCGGGAAAAGGCGCAGTGAGTATGAAATACCCGTTTTTTTGGATTTCTTTGAAAATATCTTCGGGCCCATGCCTATGGAAAATTCCTTTATTCCGACTCGGAAAATACGCGCAAAAATATAGTGCCCGAGCTCGTGAATTAAAATCAAAGCTCCGAAGATAAATACAGCAAGTATCACCGTTAAGGCGTTTTTCATAAACCGAATACCTCTTTTGTTTTAATGCGTGATATTTTGTCTGCCTCAAAAATGTCATCAATAGTGGGATTTAAGACGCTGTCAAAAGACAGCGCGACCTTTTCCACCGATGTGAAAATATCCGTAAAGGATATTTTTTCGTGTAAAAATAAGTCTACCGCCGCCTCATTCGCGCCGTTAAGCGCGCACGGCACTACGCCGCCGAGGGATATCGCCTCTCGTGCAAGAGGAAGCAGAGTGAAAGTCTTTTCGTCCGGCTTTGCAAACGTGAGCTTTGACACCTCGGTAAGGTCAAGGCGCTTTCCGTTTCCTGTTACTCGCTCGGGATAGGAAAGAGCATAACGAACGCACATACGCATGTCGGGAACGGAAAGCTGAGCTATGACAGCTCCGTCGCAAAACTCAACCATCGAGTGAATTATGCTCTCGCGGTGGACGACAACGTCGATTTTGTCGGCAGGTACGCCGAAAAGGTGATAGGCCTCTATGACCTCAAAGCCTTTATTCATCATAGTGGCGGAGTCAACGGTTATTTTTGCGCCCATTTTCCATGTCGGATGTGCAAGCGCCTGTTCTTTTGTTATTCCGGAAAGTTCATCTTTTGTTTTTCCGAAAAACGGTCCGCCCGAAGCCGTGAGAATAAGTTTTTCAACTTCCTTATGCCCACCGCATCGCAGACATTGGAATATTGCACAATGTTCCGAGTCAACCGGAAGAACACAAACGCCCTTTTCCCTTGCTTTTGACATTACTATATCGCCTGCCGTTACAAGCGTTTCCTTGTTGGCGAGGGCGATATTCATGCCTTTATCAATCGCCGCAAGAGTAGGTTTGAGTCCCGCAATACCCGTTATGGAGTTTACAGCGGTGTCGGCGGCGGAATTTTCAATAAGCTCAACTATACCGTCTGTGCCCGAAAATACCTTAATATTCGTGTCGGCAAGGCGCGCTTTCAGGTCCTTTGCCGCGTCCTCATCGTACATAGCGCAGAAGGAAACGCCGAAGGCACGTGCCTGTTCCTCCGCTTCTTTTGAATTTTTCGCGGCTGTAATGCCCTCTACCCTGACGCCGTTACAACGCGCAACGTCAAGAGCTTGAGTGCCGACAGAACCGGTGGAACCGAGTACTATTATTTTTTTATCAATTTTATTGTTTACCATTTTATCCGAAAAGTATAAAGAAATCAGAGAATGTGCATAAAAGATATATGAAAAGCGACACGGCAATTATGCTGTCAAAACGGTCGAGAATACCTCCGTGGCCCGGAAAAATAAAACCGTAGTCCTTTATTCCGTAATGTCTTTTGAGAAGGGAAGCTATAAGGTCGCCGATCATGGAAATAACGGCGATTACCGCGCCCGTGACAGCAAGTCCGAGATAGCTTGCGCTGAAACCGAACTTCTTTTCAATTATAAATCCGTAGAGCAGAAATACAAGAGTTGTAGTGACAATGCCGCCTATCGCGCCCTCGACGGTCTTTTTGGGGCTGACATCGGGAATCAGTTTATGCTTTCCCATAGTTACTCCGCAGAAATACGCGCCCGTATCTGTTACCCAAGCGCCGATGAATATTAGCGGAAACATATATGCCGCCGCACCTTCAAAATCGCGTATAAATACAAGAGAGCAAAAGCCTGCCGCGGCGTAAGCGCTGAAGACTACCGCGGTTGCGGCGTCGGTAATCGCAACTTTGCCCTTTGAAAAAACAGAAACTGCAAAACACCAAAACAGATAAACGCAGAGAATTGCCGCGACGTATTTTATAAACTGTGCGCCGTTTTGAAAAACATAACGGGTGCAAAAACCGATAAATGTAAATATCAAAATTGTCGGAAGGGAGAAAAACCACTTTTTCTCGAGTCCGCAGCACTTAAGTATCTCGTAAGACGAAGCCATACACATCAGGCACACGAACGCAACAAACGGCCATGACGCGGAAAAATAGAGTATGGGGGCGAAAATCGCCAACGCCACAACCGCGGTTATTATCCTCGTTTTCATTATACACCTCCGAAATTACGTTTGCGGCGGTTGAATACACACACCGCCTCGTCCACATCCCGCTCATTAAGGTCGGGCCACAGCTTGTCTGTGAAATAATACTCTGAATACGCGCTCTGCCACATAAGAAAATTTGACGTTCTTATCTCCCCTGCCGTTCTTACAATGAGATCGGGCATAGGAGCGTCCAAAGTATACAAATGAGAGGTTATATCCTCCTCACATATCTCTTTTTTCCCTTCGGCTATAAGCTCGTTTACAGCGTGTACAATCTCGTCTCTGCCCCCGTAGTTCATGGCGATATTGAGACGGTTTTTATTATTTATCGAGTCGCGCTCAATTCCGAGCATAGTTTCCCTTATATCTTCGGGAAAAAGAGATTTGTCACCTAAAAAAACTATCCTTATATCCCGTTTCATCATCGTGGCAACCGCGTCCTTAAGATATACGCGGAAAAGCTCCATGAGTGCGGAAACCTCCTTTTCGGGGCGTTTCCAGTTCTCGGTGGAAAATGCATAGACTGTTACACAGTTTATTCCGATATCAGAACAGTATTCAACTATACGGCGAAAAACTTTAGCCCCGACCGTATGTCCGTATTCACGCGGCATTCCGCGGCGCGTCGCCCACCTGCCGTTACCGTCCATGATAAAGGCAATATGCTTGATTTTTGATGTGTCGGGAGCGGATGTTTTTTTCTTAAATAATTTCATATAAACCTATTTTACTTAATCTACAATTTCGGGCAGACAAAAGTCTGCCCGAGTTTAATGTCACAAATATTCGAAATCGGGCGGATTATATCGCCAATATTTCCTTTTGCTTCTTTGACATTATTTCGTCAATGTTTTTGACAAATTTATCGGTTACGTCCTGAATCTTCTTCTCGAGCGACTTTTCCTCGTCCTCTGTAACCTGTCTCTTATACACATCTGACGCTGCCGACGAAGGCTTAGGTG
>CAMGCN010000154.1 GCA_946040935.1 uncultured Clostridia bacterium
TAATAATATGTCACGCGTTTATACATCAGCAGATCAGCTTATCGGTAAAACTCCTCTTTTGGAGCTCACTCATATTGAAAAGAAATACAATCTTAAATCAAAAATAATTGCAAAACTTGAATATTTCAATCCTGCAGGCTCTGTCAAGGACCGTATAGCGAAGGAAATGATTGACGACGCCGAAGCCGCAGGTAAATTAAAGCCCGGCTCGGTGATTATTGAGCCCACTTCGGGAAACACAGGCATCGGTCTTGCGGCGGTGGCCGCGGCAAGAGGATATAGGATAATCATCGTAATGCCCGAGACAATGTCTGTTGAGCGCCGTCAGCTTATGAAGGCATACGGAGCGGAGCTTGTGCTTACTGATGGTACCAAAGGGATGAAAGGCGCTATTGCAAAGGCGGAAGAACTTGCGGCGCAAACGCCCGACAGCTTCATTCCGGGACAGTTTGTAAACCCTTCAAACCCTAAAGCGCACCGAGAAAACACAGGCCCTGAAATATATGAAGATACCGACGGAAAGGTTGATATTTTCGTTGCCGGAGTAGGTACGGGAGGTACTGTTACCGGGGTCGGAGAATATCTCAAATCAAAAAATCCCAATGTTAAAGTAGTCGCAGTTGAGCCTGCCTCCTCTGCGGTGCTCTCTACCGGCGTGGCAGGCCCTCATAAGATTCAGGGTATCGGAGCGGGCTTTGTTCCCGATGTTCTGAATACAAATATCTACGATGAGATAATTACCGTATCTAACGAGGACGCATTTGCTACCGGCAAGCTAATAGGCAAGAGCGAGGGTGTTCTCGTGGGAATTTCCTCGGGTGCCGCTGTATTTGCGGCGATAGAGCTTGCAAAGCGCCCTGAAAACGAATCAAAAAACATTGTGGTGCTTCTGCCGGATACAGGCGACAGATACCTGTCTACACCGTTGTTCGCAGAATAAAACCGAGACTCTGATACTATGTCAAGTCTGAAGAGAGCCGAGCTATGACGCTTTTTATAATGAAATTCTGACCGTACTTTCTCTCATTTTGCGACATAGTATCAGAGTCTTTATCCCTGTTTAACGCAGGAAAACGGAAAAATGAAGAATAATGTCATCAAATAACAACGTATAAGAAAAGGAGATATTATATTGGAAAACAATAGATTTGAACTGAACAAAAATCTTGCGCAAATGCTTAAAGGCGGCGTCATTATGGATGTAACAACACCCGAGCAAGCAAAAATTGCAGAGGCGGCAGGCGCGTGTGCCGTAATGGCACTGGAGCGGATTCCCGCTGATATTCGCGCGGCAGGCGGAGTTTCCCGTATGAGCGATCCCAAAATGATAAAGGGCATACAGAACGCCGTTTCCATTCCCGTTATGGCGAAATGCCGCATAGGTCATTTTGCGGAGGCGCAGATACTTCAGGCAATAGAGATAGATTACATTGATGAAAGTGAAGTCCTTTCTCCTGCAGATGACAAATATCATATTGATAAAACAAAGTTTGATGTTCCGTTTGTCTGCGGAGCAAAGGATCTCGGCGAGGCTCTTCGCCGCATTAACGAAGGAGCTTCCATGATACGCACAAAGGGAGAACCCGGAACAGGCGATGTTGTGCAGGCGGTACGCCATATGCGTTTAATGCAATCTGAAATCCGCAGAATAGGCTCAATGGCAGAGGACGAGCTTTTTGACACCGCAAAGCAGCTTCAGGTCCCCTACGAACTTGTGCAATATGTTCACGAGCATAAGAAACTTCCCGTTGTAAATTTTGCCGCAGGCGGCGTCGCAACGCCTGCCGACGCTGCTTTAATGATGCAGCTCGGCGCGGAAGGCGTATTTGTCGGCTCGGGCATCTTCAAATCGGGAAATCCTGAAAAGAGAGCCGCCGCCATAGTAAAGGCGGTAACTAATTTTAACGACGCAAAGCTTCTTGCAGAGCTGTCAGAAGACCTGGGCGAGGCTATGGTAGGAATTAACGAACAGGAAATCGAGCTTTTGATGGCAGAAAGAGGTAAATAAAATATGCGTATAGCTGTACTTGCCCTTCAGGGGGCTTTCATCGAGCATGAACAAATGCTTGAACGTCTCGGAGTTTCCTCCCTTGAAATTCGTCAAAAGCGGGATTTAGAGAGTTCTTATGACGGCTTGATTATACCGGGAGGAGAGAGTACAGTACAGGGTAAGCTCGTGCGTGAGCTTGGAATGTTTGAGCCTCTGAAGGAGCAGATAGAGCAGGGCATGCCTGTGTTCGGCACCTGTGCAGGTCTTCTTTTGCTGGCGAAGGAAATTGAAAATGACGACCGCTGTCACTTTGCGACAATGGATATTGTCGCGGTAAGAAACGCATACGGCAGACAGCTCGGCAGTTTTTATACAGAAGCTGATTTTGCAAACATCGGTAAAATTCCGATGACCTTTATCCGTGCTCCGTATATAACAAAGGCTTCGGGAAATGCAGAGGTCCTCGCGGCAGTTGACGAAAAGATCGTTGCCGTAAAGCAGGGAAATCAACTTGTTACGGCTTTTCATCCCGAACTGAATGACAATATATCGGTACATAATTATTTTTTGCAAATGGTTGAAGAAAATAATCGGAGGGATAATAAATGATACCGACGCCCAATGAAGCCTACGAGCTTCTCAAAAAATACAATCAGGGGGAGTTTCACTTAAAGCACGGCAAGATCGTGGGCTCGGTTATGCGATGGTTTGCCGAAGAACTCGGATACACGGAGGAAGCAGACTTTTGGGAAACGGTCGGCATACTCCATGACCTTGATTTTGAACAGTTCCCTGAAGAGCATTGTATAAAAGAGCAGGAATTACTCCGTCAGCATGGAGCAGACGAAAGCATAATTCACGCGACTGCGAGCCACGGTTATGCCCTAACGGTAGACATAAAACCTGAACATGAAATGGAAAAGGTCCTCTACGCCGTGGATGAGCTTACCGGTCTTATCGGAGCGGTGGCGATTATGCGGCCGTCGAAAAGCGTGGCCGATCTTGAGCTTAAATCGGTTAAGAAAAAATACAAAAACCTCGGGTTTGCTGCAGGCTGTTCCAGAGAAGTGATTGAGCGGGGCGCTGATATGCTCGGTTGGACGCTTGATGATCTCATTTCCAAAACGATTCTTGCTATGAGAGCGTCAGGTGAAGTTAATTAGAAAAATTTTATGTAAAAACAGATGACGGCACATACAAAAAAGTGTAAAACAGCAGTAAATCTGATGCTCTATTATGAGAAAAGCGTGACGCGATGAGTCTGATCGTCCTCTTAAAGAAATGTATTTATGAAAGGCTGAACGTGTAAGGATGAAAAAAGCGCTGATTGCCATGAGCGGAGGAGTGGATTCCTCTCTTGCGGCAAAACTAATGATAGATAACGGCTTTGAATGTATCGGATGCACGATGAAGCTGTATCATAACGAGGATATCGGTGCGGAGCATACTCGTACCTGCTGTTCTCTTGACGATGTAGAAGACGCGAGAAGCGTTTCCTACAAGCTCGGCATGCCCTACTATGTGTTTAATTTTACCGATGATTTTCGTGATAAGGTTATCGGTAAATTTATACAGAGTTACGAAAACGGTTTGACGCCCAATCCGTGCATTGACTGTAACCGTTATTTGAAATTTGATAGGTTAT
>CAMGCN010000155.1 GCA_946040935.1 uncultured Clostridia bacterium
ACACCTAAGCCTTCGTCGGCAGCGTCAGATGTGTATAAGAGACAGAAATACGGCGCGTCCGTTTTCCCTGTGCACGCCCATGTATTCGTATGCGTGATAATTCGTTCCCTGATGAAATAAATAAGCCGCGAAATTGTTTTCCTGCATTTTTCTCTCCATGCTTTATACTGTTTTGATTTTGTACATAATTATTATATAACGAACAAGCATAAAAATCAATATAAGTATAAGCAAAATGAGAGTAAAAAATAGTTAAAAATAATGTAAGAATTATTTTGTTTTACCTTTTTCGAGCATGTATTTTTCTTTTGTCGCCTGTCCGCCGCGCAGATGTCTTTCGGCTTTGTTTTTCTCCAATACGCATCTGACTTCTCGGTAAAGAGAGGGCGACAGCTCTTTTAATCTGCCCGTGACATCCTTATGTACTGTTGATTTGCTGATTCCGTATTTTTCTGCGGCAGAGCGCACAGTTGCATTTTTTTCGCGAATGTATTCGCCGAGCATGAGGCAACGCATATCAATTTCACTATAATACTTTTTCATGCGGTCACGGTCCTTTCGCTTATTTATATGATTCTTTTTGTTCGGCGATTACAATATATTGTGTTTTTGGATAAAAAGTGTTTTATTTTTTCACTAA
The DNA here is from genome assembly GCA_946040935.1 of uncultured Clostridia bacterium. Classification (GTDB taxonomy): domain Bacteria; phylum Bacillota; class Clostridia; order Oscillospirales; family CAG-272; genus CAKSEI01. Next base: position 641 of record CAMGCN010000155.1, read on the forward strand.
ATACTATTGACTTTTGTTTGCCGTTACTATAAAATGAGAGCGGCAGATAAATGTTGCCTAAAAACAGTCATGTAACGGACGGTTAATTATGAAAACTGAATTTCTTAAAGAGGATTTGCAGTACGACAGAATTTACGAGGCACAGCCAAATAAAGGCGTTTGTCTTTTCGGCGGCAATTTTGAACCCCGTGATTATTCTATGGTATACTGCGGCGCTTATTTTCACAATCTCTATCGGCTCGAGCCGGACGGAGAGGGCGGCTATCGCGGAGTGCTTCAGAATGAGTATATCGAAAATATGCTTAACCGCATTTCATCCTCGGGCCGCACAGTCGTTTTAAGACCTGTCGCTTGCGAGGGGGGAGCAAAGCTCGACCCTATCCTTATTTCATTGCTTGAGGAAAGAGGACATTTTTATCACAACGGCAGAAACTCGTATCCCTGCTGGGACGATGAGCTCCTCATTTCATATTTTGTAGATTTTATCGCTCAGCTCGGTAAAAGCTATGACGGCGATCCCCGAATCGCATGTGTTCAGCTCGGGCTCTACGGAGAATTCGGAGAATGGAATTTCTGCGGAGTCGCAAGAGAGCATTTTGCACTTGTCGCCATGTCGCATGAAAATCAGGTAAAACTTGTGAAGGCGTATTGTGAGGCGTTTCATAAGACAAAGCTGCAGGCGAGAAATCCCATGATGGGAGACACGGACAAATTTCCCGTAGGTTTTCATGATGACAACTTCGTGTTCAACTCCGCCGAATACCATACTCCCGAATGGGACAGAATGATGGACGTTTGTACGGTCAAAGACGGTGCAAAAGAGGGAGATTGGTATGAGCTCCATCAGTTTGAGGATTTCTTCAGGGAAAAAAATCTCTACGATCGCTGGAAGAGCGAGATGATGGGTGCGGAAATATCCGGCGTTATGGCGTTCAAGGACAAGGGCGAGTATATTTACGGAAATATGTTTGAGGGCGAGAGCCTGAAGGCGCTCATTTTCGCAACTACACATTTCCATATGACTTTCTCTCTCGGTTTCCAGAGAGGCGGCGGCGGAGTTCCCGAAAAAGGAACCGAACAGTACAAAAATTTCCGTTATGCCGCGTCCATTTTCGGTTATGATTTTTCCCTTGTCGACGCGTCTCTTAATGAGAATATTCTTTCCTGTTCTGTGAAAAATTTCGGAATTGCTCCCATATACTATGATTGGGACGTTGAACTTTCTCTTGAAGACGCAAACGGGAAAACGGTTTATACAAAGAAACAGAATACTGCGTTAAGTACAAAAATTTCCGTTATGCCGCGTCCATTTTCGGTTATGATTTTTCCCTTGTCGACGCGTCTCTTAATGAGAATATTCTTTCCTGTTCTGTGAAAAATTTCGGAATTGCTCCCATATACTATGATTGGGACGTTGAACTTTCTCTTGAAGACGCAAACGGGAAAACGGTTTATACAAAGAAACAGAATACTGCGTTAAGTACTCTTCTTCCGATGCGAAGGATGACCTTTGATTTTGATATCGACGGACTGCCGGAGGGCGAGTATAAAGCCAAATTCCGTATTGTTAATCCGTTGAATCTTGACCGTGATGACAGCGAACGATATCCGCTGATAATGTCGAATAAAGCCCGCGTCGGCGAATATGCCGTTGCAGGTATAATAAAAATACAAAAATAATTTTTCTTAAGGAGGAGCCGTCGAAATGTAAAACGGCGGCGCAAATGTTATGGAAAAGCTTGGAGTAGGTTACATAGGGCTGGGAGGACGCGGATACGGCGTCTTGAACGGTGTTATTCAGATGAACGATATTGAAGTCCGTGCCGTATGCGACCTTGTTGAAGACCGTATGCTGAAAGGCAAAAAGCTTGTCGAGGATAAGTACGGAAAAGAGATATTCGGTACTCTCGATTATCATGAGATTCTTTCCCGCGACGACATCGACTGTGTTCTCATTCCCACATCGTGGAACGCGCATTATGTAATAGCGATGGACGCAATGGAGGCGGGGATCCCCGCAGCCTTCGAGGTTGGACCTATCGCCAGTGTCGAGCAGTGCTGGGATCTCGTCCGCACTCATGAGCGCACGGGCGTACATTGCATGGCTCTTGAAAACTGCTGCTACGGCAGATATGAGATGGCAATGATAAATATGATTAAACGCGGTGTATTCGGCGAAGTCGTTTATGTCGGCGGCGGCTATGAGCATGATCTTCGCGGTCTTGCGGATAACTATGCCGGAGGTATGGAGCGTTCGTATCACACCATGTGCAGAAACGGTGAGCTTTACCCGACTCATGAGCTTGGCCCGATGATGACATACCTCGGAATCAACCACGGCAACAGAATGCTTTCCCTTACATCTACCTCTACAAAGGCAAGAGGTCTCCAGGATTATATTGCAAAGCACGGCGGTAAAGAACACCCCATGTACGGCAAGCAGATTAATAACGGCGATATCACAACGACTGTTATAAAATGTGCAAACGGCGAAAATATGGTTCTTACGCATGATATCACGCTTCCCCGTGCATATTCGCGCGGCGGCAGAGTGCAGGGTACAAACGGTATTTGGATGGAAGACGGTAATCATCTCTATCTTGACGGTATGAACGAAGACCACTCATGGGCAAATATGGATGATTATATCGATAAGTATGATCACCCCCTGTGGAAGAAATACAAGGAAAAGGACGTGCACGACGCTCACGGCGGCATGGACACACTCGTTCTTCGCGCGTTCTTTGAGAGCGTAAAGAATCACGAGGCTCCTCCTATCGACGTTTATGACTCGGTATGCATGATGGTGGTTTCCTGCCTGTCCGAACAGTCTATAGCAATGGGCTCTATGCCTGTGCCGATTCCGGACTTTACAAACGGCAAGTGGGTAAAGAGGGAAGAGCTTCCCAAATCTCCATATTCCCTTTATGAGATTCATGACGACTTATTTGAAAAGAAATCCTTCAAGTATTTTGACTTTCTTAAATAAATAAT
>CAMGCN010000156.1 GCA_946040935.1 uncultured Clostridia bacterium
ATAGCGTAGCGTCTCGTGGGCTCGGAGATGTGTATAAGAGACAGGGCACATACACTTTCACCTGTGATACGGATGAGAAATGTACCCTCAGCTTTGAATTTTCCTGTCATCGTGACGGCCTGTACTACGTTTGGGCAAAAATACCCGACACGGGAGCTTTGAAAATAGACTATCAGACAGGGAAGACAAACCGCTTCAGTACAAAGGCGGCTCAAAGCTGTATACTTCCCGCGGGATATCACCGTGCAGGAGAAACCTTCACCGTTTCCTGTACGGTTGACGCCGACACCTCTTCCCGAAGTGCAAGAGTATATGCCGCGCAAATGAACGAAGAGCTCTTTCAAAAAGGGTACGAAAAACTGACAAAAGAGCAAATGTACGGCATAAGCTATACCGACACATCGGTGACGGGCACCGTAAACGCCGAAAGGGACGGATATTTATATACATCAATTCCCTATGAAGAAGGCTGGAGCGTGTATATAGACGGTGAAAAGGTTAAAACCGAGAAATTTTCGGGCGCGTTTGTAACAGCAGCAGTTGAAAAGGGCGAGCACCGTATTGAAATGAAATACTTTCCCGCAGGGCTGAAAGTCGGCCTTGTAATATGCGCGGCGAGCGTTTCGGCATACGCCGTCTGCGCGATTATATATAACGCCGCAAGAGGTAAGAGGAAAAGAAAAAATGGAAAAGAAACTGTTTGTAATTAAAGTGGGCACAAGCTCACTTACCGAACGCGACGGTACGCTCGACGAGTCAAAGGTAAAAAAGATTGCCGACGGGGCCTCCTCTCTCAAAAGAGAGGGCCACTCGGTCATCATAGTAACCAGCGGTTCTATCGCCGCAGGGTTTAAGAGTCTCGGCTTTTCTTCACGCCCGTCGAAAATCCCTGCGAAGCAGGCATGCGCGTCTGTCGGTCAGGGACTGATAATGGACGCCTATTCACGGAGCTTTGCCGCACGCGGATATACGGCGGCGCAAATACTGCTGACGCCCGACGTTTTTTCTGATAAGAAAAAATATGAAAATGCGTTTAACACCCTCGATATTCTCCTTCTTCGCGGCGCTGTCCCCGTAATCAACGAAAACGACACTGTGGCGACAGCCGAGCTGAAAATCGGAGACAACGACACTCTGTCCGCGCAGGTCGCGGCAATGGTACACGCCGACCGCCTCGTACTGCTTACCGACACGGACGGACTGTACACGGCAAACCCTAAAAAGGACAAGAACGCGAAACGCCTTGATGTGATAAACGAGATCACCCCCGAAATAGAAGAGTATGCAAGAGGCGCAGGAAGCGCAAACGGCACAGGCGGCATGAAAACCAAGCTTTCCGCCGCGTCCCTCGCGGTAAAGGCAGGGGTGGAGGTAATAATAGCGTCTTCCGCGCCGGAAAACGCCGTATATCTTGCGGCGAAAGGAAAGGACGGCACTTTCTTTCCTGCGAAGGGCAGTCTTAAGACGAGGCTTCAGTGGGTGGCGTTTTATGCCGAATGTACAGGAGCAGTCGAGATAGACGAAGGCGCTCAAAAAGCGATAAAAAATAAAAAGAGCTTGCTCGCCGCAGGAATAACGCGAGTTTCAGGCGATTTTGAAAAAGGAGCCATTGTAAAAATCGTCTGTAACGGAAAAGAGACGGCAAAAGGAAAAACTTCCTTTTCGAGCGAGGAAATAAAAAGGTTTATACAAGAGGGCGGAGCGAGAAAGCCCGTCATACATATAGATAACATGGTGATAGAAAATGAGTGAGATAAGAAAAACGGCGCTCGCCGCCAAAGCGGCTCAAAGAGCGCTTTCACAGGCGACAGAAGAGGAAAAGAACAGGGCGCTTTATATGATATCCGACGCCATAGAGGATAGCCGCGAAAAGATTCTCTCGGCAAATGCCGAGGATGTGCGTGCGGCAAGAGAAAGCGGAATGAGCGAATCGCTTATCGACCGCCTGTCTCTAAATGAAAAAAGGATACACGACATGGCGCAGGGAGTGAGAGAGGTCGCAGAGCTTGATGACCCTACGGGAAAAATTCTTGAAGAAATAAGACGCCCAAACGGACTTCTCATAAAAAAAGTAAGCTGTCCCATAGGAGTTATCGGCATTATATATGAGGCGAGGCCAAACGTCACCGCAGAAGCCGCCTCCCTCACCCTGAAAAGCGGAAACGCCGTAGTGCTCAGAGGCAGTGCGAGCGCGCTGAAATCTAATATCGCGCTTACCGAGGTTATGAGGGACGCTCTTAATAAAAGCAGTATTTCTCCCGACGTTATAGCCCTCGTCCGCGATGTTTCCCACGAGGGTGCCAAAGAGCTTATGACCATGAACGACGCGCTCGATTTGCTCATTCCTCGCGGCGGCGCCGGACTGATAAACAGAGTAGTAAAAGAGTCAACCGTTCCCGTAATACGCACAGGAGTCGGAAACTGCCATGTATATATTGACTCTACGGCAGATAAAAATACGGCAATAGAATTAACAGTAAACTCAAAGACAGGACGTCCCTCCACCTGCAACGCGGCGGAAACCCTGCTCATATCAAAGGACTATCCCGACATAACGGGCGTATTATCGGCTCTGACAAACGCGGGAGTGACTCTTCACGGATGCAGTAAAACATGTGAAATCTATCCCGACGCTCTGCCTGCGACAGAAGAGGACTATGAAAAAGAATACCTTTGCCTTGAGATGTGCGTAAAGATAGTCTCGGGAATTGACGAGGCAATAGAGCATATTTCAAGATACGGAACGGGGCACACCGAGCTTATCATAACATCGTCCGACGAAAACGCCGAAAGGTTTATGAACGAGGTAGACGCGGCGAGCGTAAACTTCAACGCTTCGACCAGATTTACCGACGGCGGACAGTTCGGCTTCGGCGCGGAAATGGGAATCTCCACTCAAAAGCTTCATGCGCGCGGCCCCATAGGGCTCAAGGAGCTGACAATCTATAAATACAAAGTTTACGGAAGCGGACAGGTAAGAAAATGATAAATCATAATATAATATTTCTCGGAAGCGGCTTCATGGCATCCGCAATAGTACGCGGAATGTATGAAAACAAAATCGCCGATATGAAAAAAGTGTATGTTATGGCACCTCATTCCGAAAAGGTGCAGGCTCTTTCGCAAAAGTACCGAGTGAATGTGGCAAATGCCGAGGATATAGAAAAAGCGCAAATTGTCATCCTTGCTTTTAAGCCCCAGAACTTTGACGAAGCGGCGGCACAATACAAAAAGTATTTTAACTCAAATCAGCTTTTCATTTCCATACTCGCAGGTACAAAAACCGAGCGTTTGGAAAGCCTGACCGAAAACGCACGCGTCATTCGCACCATGCCCAACCTCGCGCTCGCCGTGAGCGCGTCAGCCACGGGTTATTGCCTCGGCAAAAACGCGACCGAAGAGGACGCGCGTGTATGCGAGAGCATTTTTTCACCTCTCGGAGTGTGCGCGCGCGTAGCCGAAGAGAAGATGTCGGACGTAACGGCACTTTCCGGCTCGGGTATAGCATACTTTTGCTACCTCGCCGAGGCGATGTCGGGCTTTGCACAAAAAGAAGGGGTAGACGAAAAAACCGCAAAGGAGCTCAGCGCCTGTCTCTTATACACATCTCCGAGCCCACGAGACGCTACGCTA
>CAMGCN010000157.1 GCA_946040935.1 uncultured Clostridia bacterium
GGAAAAGAGGTCTTATAGGTCTGTCGATAACACGGCTGGTAAGCACCGCTTTTTCAGAAGGTTTACCCTCTCTTCTCAAATATCCGCCCGGAATTTTGCCGACAGAATACATCTTCTCTTCAAAATCTACCGAAAGGGGCAGAAAATCAATTCCCTCACGCGGTTTCGCGCTTGCCGTAGCGGTGGCGAGAACTACCGTTTCGCCGTAGTGTACAAGGACGGCTCCGTTTGCGAGGCCTGCCATTTTGCCGTTTTCAATAACGAGGGGTCTTCCCGCAAGCTCGTATGAAAACGTCTTGTAATTTTCAAACATGTTTTTTCCTCCAAAATTTTTATGTTTTCCGTCCTCTTAAGCACTTAAATATATTTCGCACAGAAAAAGTGCGGAGCATATTTAACTGCTTAAGCCCGACGGTTGAATGCCGATATATGCAAGTATGGGCCGTATGATAAACCATACGGCCCTCTTTTAGTCTTTTACTTGCGTATGCCGAGTCTGTCGATTATCGAACGGTAACGCTCAATATCAACTTTCTGAAGATAACCGAGGAGGTTTCTTCTGTGGCCGACCATCTTAAGCATACCTCTGCGGCTGTGGTGGTCGTTCTTATTCTTCTTCAGATGCTCGGTAAGAGTTGTTATCTTACTTGTAAGAATAGCTATCTGAACTTCGGGCGAACCCGTGTCGCCCGGGTGAGTTGCGTAGGCTTCGATTATAGCCTGCTTTTCTTCTTTTGTCATTTTTTCACCTCATATTATTTTCGTCGGACACAGCATACGGCGGGTGAAGCGCGCCTGTTTGCGCCGTGAAACCATAAACCGAGTCCGCGTGCTTTTCTATTGTATCACATATGAAGCAAAAAGTAAAGCGCGAGTTAATTGTTTACACAATATTAACATTTTAGCCTTTTGTGTATTTGGTGCCCTCGGGTGTGTCGATAAGAGTAATGCCTTTTTCGAGGAGCTCGTTTCTTATTCTGTCCGCCGTTGCATAGTCCTTTGCCGATTTAGCCGCCGCACGCTCTGCTATCGCGGCAAGAATCTCCGCGTCGTCTCCCGTTCCGTTTCCTGCTCCGTCCTCTGCGCCCTTCTTTTCGCCGCCGACTTTTGCCGCGCGGTCGGCAAGGGAAAGACCGAGAACCCGGTCAAAGTCGTTTATAAGGGCGAGCTTTGTCGCGCCGTTTGTCTTTTTCTTAAAAACTCCCGAAAGAGCCGTCAGGGCAAGGGAAGTATTCAGGTCATTGTCCAGCGCGGCGCAGAACTCTGCCCTGCACTCGTCAAAGACGGCTTTATCTATCTCGCCGTCGGCGGAAAGCGCGGCGGTACGGGAGACGAGCTTGTCATAAGCCGACGCCGCGTTGTCGAGGTTTTCCCAGGAGAACATAAGGTTTTTGCGGTAGTGGCTCTGCAGGCAGAAGAGACGGTACACAAGAGGATCATAACCCTTTTCTTTAAGAAGCGAAACGGTCAGAAACTCGCCCTTGCTCTTTGACATCTTGCCTGTCGCCGTGTTGAGATGATGAACATGAAACCACGTTTTGCACCATTCATGACCGAGATACGCCTCGCTCTGCGCGATTTCATTCGTATGATGGGGAAACGCATTGTCGATTCCGCCGCAATGTATGTCAAGATACTCGCCCAGATTTTTCATGGAGATACAAGAGCACTCTATGTGCCAGCCGGGATATCCTAATCCCCACGGGCTGTCCCACTTTAATTCCTGTGAATCGAATTTACTCTTTGTAAACCAGAGGACAAAATCCGCCTTGTTTTTCTTGTTTTCATCGGCTCCCACTCCCTCGCGGACGCCTACGGCGAGATCCTCCTCGTCAAAATCGTTGAATATATAATATTTTTTCAGCTTTGAAGTATCAAAGTAGATGTTTCCGCCTGCCTCGTATGCGTAACCCTTTTCCATAAGAGAGGAGATAACACGGATAAACTCATCTATACACGAAGTCGCAGGAACGACCGTGTCGGGCTTTTTTATGTTGAGAGCCTCGGCGTCGGCGAAAAAAGCGTCGGTATAATACTTCGCTATTTCCATAACGCTTTTATGCTCCCTCTTCGCGCCCTTGAGCATCTTGTCCTCTCCCTCGTCGGCGTCGCTCGTCAGGTGGCCGACGTCGGTGATGTTCATAACGCGATTTACGTCATATCCGATATAACGCAGGTATTTTTCGAGTACGTCCTCCATTATATAGGAACGAAGATTTCCTATATGGGCAAAGTGATACACGGTAGGTCCGCAGGTATACATCTTTACCTTTCCCTCTTCGCGGGGTACAAACTCTTCTTTTTTTCTTGTGGCGCTGTTATATAATATCATTTGTTTATCTCCGAAAGCTGTTCTTTTAGCTTTTCAACTTCTCTGCGAAGGCGGCAGATCTCCGCCTCTACGGGGTCGGGAACATTGCACTGATCGAGGTCTTCGACCCTCTGACCTGCGACGCGCACGACGCGCGCAGGTATTCCGACGGCCGTTGAATCTTCGGGTATTTCCTCTAAAACCACCGCGCCTGCCGCTATTTTGGTATTGTCGCCCACCTTGAAAGGGCCGAGCACCTTTGCGCCGGCGCCAACCATGACGTTGTTTCCGAGCGTGGGATGCCTCTTTCCCGTATGCTTGCCCGTACCGCCCAGGGTGACTCCCTGATATATTGTGCAGTTGTCTCCTATTTCACTCGTTTCCCCTATGACGACTCCGCTTCCGTGGTCGATAAAGAGGCCTTTGCCTATCGTCGCACCCGGATGAATTTCAATTCCCGTAAAGAACTTCGCCCCCTGGGAAATAAGGCGCGCCGAAAGGGTATGTCCGCTCCCGTGCAGACGGTGAGCGACGCGGTATGCCATCATGGCGTGAAGTCCCGAGTAGGACAAAAGCACCTCGGCGTTGCTCTTTGCGGCAGGGTCGCGCTCCTTTATCACCTTCACTTCGTCCTTTATCTCTTTGATATAGTCTGTAACATCGTTGTATACGGGCGTCCGTCTGAAGGCCCTGCGCGCGGCTCTCGCTCTTTTCTCAAATTCTTCTTTAGTCATGTTTTCCTCACATAAAAACGCCTTTAAGCCAACTGCTTAAAGGCGCGATTTCGCACGGTTCCACTTTAATCTCATCTCATCTTATCCTTAACGCGGACGAAACGTGCGGCGATACTGAAATTCCCGCCGCAGACTCACGAATGCACAGCCCGCACGCCCACGCACAGCCCCTTCCAGCCGACGGGGGCCGCTCTCTTGACGGTCGTTTTGCGGATTCTCTTCGCTCATCGTCTTTTGTCTTTGCTACATTATATTACAAGATTTCGGTTTTGTCAAGAAACAATATAAACTGCGAGGTTCAGATATCCGGCGAACGTCACCCACGCAAGGTACGGTATCATCAGAAACCCTGCAAGCGGCCTTACTCTGAAAAAGCAAACGGTCGTGAAAACTATCAGCACCCACATGATGACAAGCCATATAAACGAAAAAAGATACGCCGACAAAACGAAAAAAATTATCGGCCAGAAAAAGTTAAGCGCAAGCTGTGTGAAATACAGGGAAAGGCCGCAGTTCACCTTGCTCTCGGCGGAGTCCGAGGTATAAACGAGGTATGAGGCTGTCTCTTATACACATCTGACG
>CAMGCN010000158.1 GCA_946040935.1 uncultured Clostridia bacterium
TAATCAGCCTTTCGGCGTAACAGGAACAGAAGGCAAATTTGATATTATTGCAAACGTAAAAGGCGGCGGATTTTCAGGTCAGGCAGGCGCTATCAGACACGGACTCGCAAGAGCCCTCACGCAGGCTGACGAAACATACCGCCCCGCACTTAAAAAAGCAGGTCTCCTCACTCGTGACCCGAGAATGAAGGAAAGAAAGAAGTACGGTCTCAAAGCTGCGCGCAGAGCGCCTCAGTTCTCAAAGAGATAACCGCTTCGGAATACATTTCGGCTGTCACAAGTATATTTATACGGTACTTTCATGTACCTCGCTCATGGCAGCAAGCGGGAACGTCCCGCGGCACTCATTTTGCATTATCAAGCCGTGACAGAAGTTTTTTCGGTCACGGCTTGATAATCCGAGTGTAAACCCCCAAGGCAAAGGAGGAAACATGTATAGTAAAAAGCAAAACTTATATGTTAATTCCCAAAACAAAAAAAACAAACCCGCAAAAAAACACTTTTCTCTTGACAGTATTTTTAATTTTCACGGTCTGAACAACAAGAACTTCCTGCGTGCGCTTACCTGCGCTTGCTTTGCCGTTGTCATTACGGCATCATTCCTCATGATTGCAAACTATACCAAGCATCACTCATATTATATGCAGGAAGACGCGAGCATTTCCACAACGAAATATGCCGCGAGAAACGATATTTTTGACGAAAGCACCGACACCTTCGACGTATCTGTCACGTGGGAGCAAAACACTATAAGCGTCTCAACGGTTGAAACTACCGTACAGGCGCTTCTCGAAGAGCTTAATATTGATATGTCGGATAAAGAATCGAGCATTGCACCGGATACTAAAATTACAGAAAATTCGTCAATTACACTTTACAGTGTTGAATACAGAGATACGACCGAAACGGAAACAATACCGTATCAAACAGAAACCGTCGATGTTTCGACTATTCCCTACGGCTCCACAAAAGTGGTTACAAAGGGTGTAAACGGCACAACGGTCAGAACTGTCAGAGAAAAAATCTTAGACGGAAAAGTGATAAGCTCAACCGTCATTTCCGAAAATACTACAGCTCCTGTCAATGAGGTTATATATCACGGAGCAGGCGGCTATTTTACAGGCGATGACGGAGTGGAATATCACTACTCATATTATATTGACGTTCAGGCGACGGCATATACCGCACCGTATAATGCCCGCACAGCGTCCGGCGCGCCGGTCAGCACATCGGTAATAGCAGTCGACCCGCGGGTAATATCTCTCGGCACAAAGGTCTATGTCGCAAGCGACTACTACGACTGCGGCGTCAGATATGCGCTCGACACGGGCTCGGCTATCAAAGGTAATATAATAGATGTCTTCATGGGCACAGACGATAGTGCTTACGCCAAGGCGCTCAACTGGGGCAGAAGAAGCGCGAGAGTATATATTCTCGTTGATTAAATATAAAGCAAACTGACTTCGTTTCAGGCGAAGTCAGTTTTTTTGTTTGTTTTTCTTTTTTACAAATATTTCATTGTATTATACATTTTTCTGTGATAAAATACTAAAAAATAAAAAAGGAGAATGAAAAATGGGACCCGGATTCGGAGGGCCGCCTCCCCGCGCCCGAAACGAAAAGCTCAAAGAGCCTTTACCAAAATCGATAAAAGAAGTGCCGTCATACTTGAGCCGACTTCTCGGCGGATTTTTCAAACGGCTTTTCTACATAGTAACTCTTGTCTGGGAAGCAAAAAAATCGCTTTTGTTTCTCATGGTGTTTATGTCGGTTTTCAACGGCGTTTCACCCGTAATATCGGCATATATTTCAGCCAACCTGTTAAATAAAATCGCCGAGGCCATTTCCCTTTCCGACAAGTCATTTGAAGCGGTCGTTTCAGTTATACTCTTCCCTCTTATTCTGAATTTTTCATATATGTTTTTCGTGGGACTTATCAACTCGATATCAAATATGGTCACGCGAATTGCAAGCGAGGTAGTGACAAATCACGTAAAAGTGAAAATCATGAACAAAGCAAAAGAAATCGACGTCGCGTCCTTTGACATGCCCGATTTCTACGAAAAGTTCGAGAACGCGAGCAGAGAAGCAGGAACGAGGCCTATAAATGTCCTCCAGTCAACATTTAATATCGTAAGCCAGGTCATCTCGGCGGTATCCTTTATCACAGTCCTAGCGGCGGTAGCGTGGTTTGCGCCTTTAGCCGTTATCATAATCTCTCTGCCGAGCGCAATTATCACATTTTACTATCGCAAAAAGAACTTCAAATACATGCGCTGGCGTTCAAAAGACCGCCGACAGATGAACTACTATTCCGACACCCTCGTCAACAAAGACATGGTAAAGGAAATGCGTATTTTCAACCTCTCGGACACTTTCATCGTCAACTATAATAAGGTTTTCAAAAACTATTTCAGCGGCATCAAAAAACTGATAAAAAACGAGGGAGTATGGAATATCGCCATTTCTTTCCTCTCAACAGCCGTAAACTGCGCGCTCTTCTTTTACATAGCGTATACAGTAACTACAGGAAACGGAAGAATAGGCGACTATTCACTTTACACGGGCGCGCTCACCTCTATCGCGTCGTGCGTTGCCTCCCTTGTTTCCACCACATCGTCGATTTACGAGGGTACTCTGTTTATAGACAACATGATAGTCTTTATGAATGAAAAAAAGACTATCGTCCCGTCTGTTACTCCTCCGGCTCATGTCGAACGCCATACGGGACATACTATCGAATTCAGAAATGTATCCTTCCGCTATCCCGGGACTTCGCGGGATGTTATAAAGAACATTAATGTAACTATAAATCCGGGAGAAACGGTAGTTCTCGTCGGGCTTAACGGCGCAGGAAAAACAACTCTTATTAAACTGCTTACCCGACTGTACGACCCGACAGACGGCGTTATCCTCCTTGACGGGCGAGATATAAAGGAATATGATGTCAGCGAGCTCTATGCAATGTACGGAATTATATTCCAAGATTTCGGTAAATACGCAGTTTCTGTTTCTGAAAACATCGAATACGGACAAATCGACAAGGAATACGATTTTGAAAATGTACACACTGCCGCAAAGCAAAGCGCGGCAGACGAGTTTATACAAAAGCTGCCTAAAAATTATCAGACGCCGCTTATGAGATATTTTGAAGAGGACGGAATCGAGCTTTCTATCGGTCAGTGGCAAAAGCTATCTATCGCACGTGCATTCTATTCCGACTCGGATATAGTCATACTCGACGAGCCTACCGCGTCCCTCGACGCTATCGCCGAACAGGAGATATTCACTCAATTTGACAATTTGAGAAAGGACAAAACAACATTCTTCGTTTCTCACAGACTCTCGAGCGCGACTATCGCCGACAAAATACTCGTACTTGAGGACGGCGAGCTTAAGGAAACAGGAAATCACAAAACTCTTATGGAAAAGCGCGGCATTTACTATAAGCTGTTTTCAACTCAGGCAAAAAGATATATCGACGAGCATAACGAGTCGGCGCCCGACGGGCAAAAACCGCCGCACGAGCATCAAGCGCCCCATGATGTCGGCGCTCCCGAACAGCCAAAAGAACCTAAAACATTTTAATAAGGAGACACATCGTGGAAAACGTACCTTTTTAT
>CAMGCN010000159.1 GCA_946040935.1 uncultured Clostridia bacterium
ACACCTAAGCCTTCGTCGGCAGCGTCAGATGTGTATAAGAGACAGGATAATGCTCTGTACAATAAGTATTTTCCAAACGGCGGAGGTTCTATCTTTACCTTTGAGATAAAGGGCGGTCAGGCTGAAGCGCACAAGTTTATTGACAGTCTTGATATTTTCTCGTTGCTTGCAAATGTCGCCGATGTTAAAAGCCTTGTCATTCATCCTGCGACTACAACCCACAGCCAGCTTTCCGAAGAAGAGCTTGCCGATCAGGGCATTAAGCCCAATACGATCCGTCTTTCTATCGGAACCGAACATATCGACGACATTATCGCCGACTTGCAAAAGGGCTTTGACGCAGTAAAATGAACAGTTTGTAAGAGGGAAAAAGAAGTAAAAGCATTATTTTACTTTCCCTGTTGCGGATTTTACACTTACGGCGGCGTTTTCATGCGGTTCGTCAAGGTATAAAACAGAAAAACTATTGCAATTACTGACATCTTGCTGTAAAATAATGCAATGAAGATTCAGGTATTTTAGCCTTTTTGAGTGCAGGCATAAAACTGCCGTTAAAAAGGACAGACGCTTACATAAGAATCTGATTAAAAAAGGAAGGTGGTCAGCATGGGGCTTGATTTCGGATTTATGCAGAAGTACTTGCCGTGGTATATTGACGCGGCAATCCTGACTGTGAGAGTTTCGTTTTTCGGAATTTTGTTTTCTCTTGTTGTGGGAGTTATATGTTCTGTCATACGGTATTATAAGATTCCGGTCTTACAAAGGATTGTTTCTGTATATATTGAGATAAGCCGAAACACCCCATTGCTGGTTCAGCTCTTCTTCCTGTATTTCGGTCTTCCGAAAATCGGAATAGTATGGAGCGCGGAAATTTGCGCCGTTGTAGGCCTTGCCTTCCTCGGCGGCAGTTATATGTCCGAGTCGATACGAAGCGGTCTTGAATCGGTGGAAAAATCCCAGATAGAGTCGGCGGCGAGCCTTGGAATGAGCAAGGCGCTTACAATGAAAGAGGTTATATTTCCCCAGGCTCTTGCCTCATCGGTTCCCGGAATTTGCGCCAATGTGATTTTTCTGATAAAAGAAACTTCCGTGGTCAGCGGAATAGCGCTGGCGGATTTGATGTATGTTACAAAAGACTTGATAGGTCTTTACTACGAAACAGATGAAGCGCTGATTATGCTTGTAGCATTCTACCTTGTTATCTTGCTACCTGTGTCTGTTTTGGCATCTCTTATCGAAAGGAGACTCAGATATGCAGGATTCGGGAATTAAAGTACTCTTTATGGGTAAAAACTTTCTGCGATTGCTGGAAGGTCTTTGGGTAACACTTCGTATCAGCCTTATTGCTGTAATTATATCTATTCCGCTCGGTATTCTATTCGGTATGTTTATGACTTTGAAGAATCCGATATCGAGAGCGGTGAGCCGGGTATATCTTGAGTTCATTCGCATTATGCCTCAGCTTGTGCTTCTGTTTATAGCATATTTCGGAGTGACAAGAACTTTCGGTTTGAATCTTTCCGCTGAAGTAAGCGCCGTTATCGTGTTTGTACTGTGGGGAACTGCCGAAATGGGAGATCTTGTGAGAGGTGCTCTTATCAGTATTCCGAAGCACCAGTACGACAGCGCGGCGGCTCTTGGAATGAATAGGATACAGACGTTTTGGTATGTAGTGATTCCGCAGACTATGCGAAGACTTATTCCGCTTACGATAAATCTGACTACACGAATGATAAAAACAACGAGTCTCGTCGTGCTCATCGGCATGACAGAGGTTTTGAAAGTCGGAAAGCAGATAATTGACGCTAACCGTTTTGAATATCCCACGGCGGCGCTGTGGATATACGGAGTAATTTTTCTGCTTTACTTTCTCGCATGCTGGCCTATTTCCATGCTGGCAAAAAAACTCGAAAAGCGCTGGAGGTGAGCACTTTACATGAACGGAGAAATACAACTGCAAGTATCAGGACTTGTAAAACGCTTCGGCGAGGAAACTGTTCTTAACGGTATTGACTTTTGCGTTCGAAAAGGCGAGGTTGTAGTGGTGCTCGGACCGTCAGGGTGCGGCAAAAGTACGCTTTTGCGATGTATGAACGGTTTGGAGTCTCCCGACGCCGGCAGCATATTTTTGGACGGAGAAGCGATAAGCGCAGGCGGTAAAAACATCGCACAGCTTCGGCAGAAGATAGGCATGGTGTTTCAAAGCTATGATTTGTTTCCTAATAAAAATATCATAGATAACATCACGTTAGCTCCTGTAAAAGTACAGAAAAGATCGAAAAAAGAGGCAGAGGAGCAAGCCGAAAAGCTCTTGAAAAGAGTCGGTCTGTGGGAAAAACGGAAAGCATATCCTCGAGAGCTTTCGGGAGGGCAGAAACAGCGTGTGGCGATTATCCGCGCACTTTGCATGAACCCGGAAGTAATGCTTTTCGACGAGGTAACCGCCGCACTTGACCCTGAAATGGTAAGAGAAGTTCTGGATGTAATGATTGAGCTTGCAAATCAGGGTATGACAATGGTTATCGTAACACACGAAATGCAGTTTGCCCGTGCAATAGCTGACCGGGTTATATTCTTGGACGGCGGCAGTATTGTGGAAGATTCCAAACCGGATGAATTTTTTACAAATCCTAAAACCAAGCGGGCAAAGGATTTTCTGCAAACCTTTGCTTATGAGAAACGCAGAACAAATATAAATTAAAACGGCAAACGCCGTATGTTTTGAAAGAAGGAATTATCATGAAACGTAATAATATTTTTATCAGACTGCTTGCTTTAATTATAGCTTCTATAGTCTTGGTAGTTGGCTTTACAGGTTGCCAAAGCAATAAAAACGATTCTGCTTCGGCCTTCCGCACCTTGGATGAGATTAAAGAGAGCGGAAAGATAGTGATAGGTGTATTCAGCGATAAAGCGCCTTTCGGCTACGTAGACGAAAACGGTAAGTATCAGGGCTATGATGTTTACTTTGCAGAACGTATTGCAAAAGACCTTGGTGTAAAGGTTGAATATGTTTCCACAGACCCGGCAAGCAGAGTCGAATATGCCGCAACAGGAAAGGTGGATATCATCCTCGCAAACTTTACAGTGACCGAGGAGCGCGCCAAACAGGTTGATTTTGCACTTCCGTATATGAAGGTTAAACTCGGAGTTGTTTCTCCTGATAACGCACTTATTACCGATGTAAAACAACTTGAAGGCAAGCAGCTCATTGTTGTCAAGGGCACTACTGCAGAAACATATTTTGAGAAGAACTATCCCGATATTACTCTTCAGAAGTATGACGAATATGCCGACGCCTATAACGCTCTTCTTGACGGACGCGGAGACGCCTTCTCTACCGATAACACGGAAGTTCTCGCTTGGGCGATTCAGAATCCCGGTTTCACGGTCGGAATAGACGCACTCGGTAACGCAGACACAATTGCCCCGGCTGTTCATAAGGGCAATGATACCCTTTTGAATTGGCTTAACGATGAAATAGAAACGCTCGGCAAAGAAAGCTTTTTCCATGCCGATTATGAAGCAACGCTTGCTTCTGTTTACGGAGAGGCCGCAAATCCCGACAATCTCGTTGTCGAAGGCGGCAAGGTAGAATGATATTAAGAGGATAATAATAT
>CAMGCN010000160.1 GCA_946040935.1 uncultured Clostridia bacterium
TACACCTAAGCCTTCGTCGGCAGCGTCAGATGTGTATAAGAGACAGATCTTCCCTGATACGGTAAAGGTAAAGAACATCAGCATTTTAGCATAAATTATGTCAAAGGGGCTGTAAAAAACAGCGCAGAGGTTTAAGGGAAGATAACCTTGATTTGAGGCGGCTTTTACTTTTATAAGAGATATAAGAAAGCAAAAACACATATGAAATAAGGACATAAAAATGTAAAAAATCCGCTCGCAAGAGCGGATTTTTTACATTATAAGCCGAAATCACGAAGAGTTGAAAGGGCCTTTTCCCACACAGCTGAGCACTGCTCCTTTGAAAAACAAAGGCATTCCGCCAGCCGCAGTGCTTGCTCTGGGGAAAACAGCTGTTTCAAACTTCCCTGCGGCGGTAAATCCGCCGACGCAAACTGATTTTTATTTCTTCTGCACGTTTTTTACATTCCCTTTTTTAGTTATTGGGAATAGATTTAATTCAGTCCGTGACAGTAATCTTCGTGATGACGGGCTGATTTTCTTTTAAGACCGTTCCGTTTGCGTCGGTAACAGGAGTTTCTTCGCAAATCTTATCAACTATTTCAATGCCGCTCGTGACATGACCGAACGCCGCGTACATGCCGTCAAGGTGAGGCGCGTCTTTGTGCATTATGAAAAACTGGCTGGAGGCGCTGTCATTTTGATTTGAGCGCGCCATTGAGATAACGCCGCGTACATGCTCGATATTATTTTCAACGCCGTTTTTTAAAAACTCGCCTTTGATATTCTTTCCGCTTCCGCCTGTTCCGTTGCCGTTGGGGTCGCCCCCCTGAATCATAAATCCGCTGATAATACGGTGGAAAGTCAGTCCGTCGTAAAAGCCTGACTTTGCGAGGTTTACAAAGTTCGTGACGGTAATAGGCGCGGTGTCTGCGTCAAGCTCTAACTTTATCATGCCGTAGTCCTTAATCTCGATTTCCGCGTGATGAAGTCCGTTTAGCAGGGCTTCGTCCGGCTTTGTTTCTTCACTCTTGTTTTTGCCGGCGCAGGATACCAAAATAACCGCCGCGACGCAAAGTGAAAGTGCCAACAGTTTTTTTAACATAATATCTCCTTTTATTTTTTGAATATCAGATTGTATTCTTCGGTGTTTTCGGTTTTTTCACCGTTCGTGTTTTTCACCGTGGTTTTAATTTGGGTGAGGGTGAGGGTATTATTCTCTTCGTCATAGTCAAAGGACATTTGACTTTCAACTGTCTCTCCGTCATTTTCTTTTGTAAAACGGCATACGACTTTTTCGCCATCTTGCGTGTACCAGCCCTCGTCGCGTCCGTCGTCTTCCGTGCCGTCGCTTGAATCGTGTACGGCGCTTTGATCGTCGATGTAGATTACTTTTGAATATGCAAATTCCACACTCTTGAAATTACCCTGCTCTTCGGGAGACTTGTAAAGCCCCCACAGGCCATCGCGCTCGCCGCACGAGGAAAAAGAGAATAACGCAAGAAGCGTGAGTGTAACTATAATAAATCTTTTCATGTCCTTTTCCTTTCGGTATTATTTTAACACATGCAGGGCGTGTTGGCAAGAGGAAAAGCAACGACATATTATGTAAAGGAGGTATTCTCCAAATTCTTAAAAAGGAAACTGAACAACACTTGGAAAGGGAAAAGATATTGGCGGCGGCAGGCACCGACGAAAGAGCCATGTCTATGAAACGTACCTTTGAGCGCGAGGGATACCGCGTCGTCGGACTTGACGGGGCGAAAGAAGCACATGCCGTGGTTCTTCCCATGCCGTATACGAGCGATGAAAAGCATATAAAAGACACGGATATTACCCTTGACGGTCTTTTTTCCTCGCTCGGAGCGCGTTACCCGGTGCTCGGCGGACGCTTTGACTGGAACGCTTACGGTACGGCTATGCGATACGGTGTTCGGCTTTTCGATTATTATGAAAACGAAAGCGCTCAAATAAAAAACGCTTATCTCACCTCGCTTGCGGCGTTGAGCTTTGCATTAGAGCGTGGCGAAGAGCTTCTGGGCAAAAGGGTGCTTGTCTGCGGTTATGGCAGGATAGGAAAAATACTGTGCCGTCTTCTCGGATGTGCAGGGGCGCATGTTTGCGTCGCCGCACGAAAAGAGGAGGATCTTTCTTGGATAAAAGTAAACGGCTTTGAGGAAATACGATACTCTCGTCTGAAAGAGCACGCGCACGGCATTCGGTTGATTTTCAACACCGTGCCGTCGAAAATACTCGATTACGGCACTCTTTGCACGTTTGAAAAAAACGCCACGTTAATCGAGCTTGCCTCAAAGGCGTGTTGTGATGAGGAGGAGGCTTCGGTCGCGGGCGTTAGTGTACTGCGCGCGGCCTCTCTTCCCGGGAAATACTATCCCGAAGCCGCAGGAAAGATACTTGCGTATTCGGCTGTTGAGATAATTAAAAGGGAGGGACTGATAACGTGACAGGATATGCAATATGCGGTTCGTTCTGCACTCATTCCGCCTCTCTTGCCGCACTCACCCTTTTGTGTGAGGAAAGGGACGTTATTCCGATAATCAGCTACAACGCCGCTACGACAGATACACGATTCGGCACGGCTAAAGAGCTTTTGAGCCGTGTCGAGAGCATTTGCTCCCGCCGTGCGGTCACGACCATAGTCGACGCCGAGCCGCTCGGCCCGAAATCACCCATGGACGCGCTGATTATAGCTCCCTGCACGGGAAATACTCTTGCAAAGCTCGCGAACGGTATAACAGATACGCCGGTCACAATGGCGGCAAAAGCTCATCTTCGGTGTTCGAGACCTCTTGTGATAGCTCTCGCGTCAAATGACGCGCTCTCGGCTAATCTAAAGAATATTGCGATAATGGCGGAAAAGAAAAATGTATATTTCGTTCCTATGAAACAGGACGATATAGAAAACAAACCCTATTCTCTGGTTGCGGATTTTCATTTAATTGAAAAAACGCTCGCCATGGCGGAAGAGGGGCGGCAGATACGGCCGCTTTTTATATGAAAAAGTCCCCTTTGCCCTCGCAAAGGGGATGTTTTTATGTGTGTATAAAAGCAATAATATCAAATACGGCCGCGAGAGTATAGATTGAAACGGATAATTAAAAAGAAAGGGCATAATTAAAAACAGCCTTTTGGGATATCCGACAGCGACTCTTTACGCTCGCTTGCCGCACAAAAGCTTCTTGTCTGTCACGGTGTTCCTACATACAAGCTCTGCTTTTCGGATTTATGCCATTCGGAGACCTTTGGGATAATGGTTTTTAAGCATACCTCCGCTCACCTTGCCGCCGCCTATGGGCACAGAGCCTATGAATACGGCGCAGTATCCGTTCTCTGTATCGCAGGCAAAACCCTGGCCTGAAATATACAGCGCCGCCTCCTTTGACTCGGGAGAAAGTATTATTTTTCGTTTGAAAAACTCGCCGTATGCGGAAAAGAGCTGATGATGCGCAATGAACCGTCCGCGCTCGACCTTACCGATATTGACTCCGTAGGAGAACGCGCCCTTCGGCACGGGATGCTCGCTCGAAAGGACGCGCAGACCGTCGGCGGACGAGCTGTCTCTTATACACATCTCCGAGCCCACGAGACG
>CAMGCN010000161.1 GCA_946040935.1 uncultured Clostridia bacterium
ACTCCTGTCTGAAATCGAGTAATAAAAGCTTTCAAGCTCCTTTGCCGTCATTAGCTTTGGGACGGGATAAAGGGGATTTGCCTCTTTTTCGGCGTTCTTTGCCATGGTCGGAATATCCTCTTTTTTTATTCCCTCAAGCTTGTTCGGTATTCCCATTTTAAGGTTTAATTCCTTAATCGCACAAATGAAGCTTTCGGCGGCTTCCCTGTCTGTTTGCCCGTAGGTGCATACTCCCGCCGCCATGCCGAGTTTGGCGAGCTTCTTAAATTGTATTCCGCCATTTCCTGATTTTTGATTTTTCGGATGTTGCGGCTGATTCGGTTAATAAGCACTGTAAATGTTTCAAATCTTTCTGTCAATTTGGCGCCTCCATACTTGTTGAGCTTTCAACAAGTATGGATTATAACACACACTTGTTGATTTATCAACAAGTTCGCGTAAGGAAAAAGGAGCTGTAAAAAAACGTGCAGAACAAACGAAAATCAGATTGCGGCGGCGGATTTACCGCCGCCGCAAATCAAATATATCTTTCCTTAAACGCTCTGCGCTGTTTTTTGGTATACCGATTTTATTTTACGTTGTATTATAATTAATGTTTTCTCAGAAGCCATATCTGCATTTCTGTTTCTTTGCGGTTTGCGAAAGCGTAAAACGGAATAAGAGTCAGGGGGATTTCCTCGTAATCATCATTTGCCTCATAGTAAAGACTTTCATTTTCCATGGGGCGGTAAGCTTTTGTCTTGAGTACGGGCAGGAAAAACTCACTTTCCTGTATGTCAAAGTGTGAGTTTGTATCTACCAAAACGCTCTTTATATCCGCGCCGTTGTCAACGCCTTCGGCGCAGTAAACCACAGGTCCGCGCATTATCGCCGCTCTGCCTGAATCGGCGTGAACGCGTCGGTTGGCGGCAATAAATCTTACGGGCATATCAAACTCGATTTCTATCTCGTCGTTTCGGTTAAGAGCAATATAAGCGTATCCGTTTTTTATAGTATAGTCTCGGTTGACGCTGAAGCTTTTGCACCAGCCCGGGATTCTGAAAGCGATAACTTTCTTGTCCGTATCGCATTTCACCGTGACTTTGCCGTCATTCGGATATTCGGTTTTCTGTACTATGTTTATACCGTCCTTTTTACACTTTGAATCCATATACTGATGTATATAAACGGTTTCCTCGTCAAAGCTGTATAAAAATCCGGCGATGGAAGCCACAAAACGCAGTATATTGGGAGGGCAGCAGGAACAGCCGAATACTTCTACCCTCTGTGTAATCGGAAAACGCTCTTTTTTCTTGGTCGATGTATTTACGTTATTAAAATCGGGATCGATTTCAAGCGGATTCTCATAGAAAAATGATTTTCCGTCTAAAGAAACGCCCGACATTGCGCCGTTATAAATTACTTTTTCAATAATATCGGAATATTTTGAGTCGGCTCCGAATTTAAGCATTCTGCCGGCAAACATTGCAAGCGATATCGCCGCACAGGTTTCGGCATATGCCGTTCTGTTGGGTAAATCGTAATCAATGGTAAAAGCTTCGCAGATATTCGTAGAACCGACGCCGCCCGTTATATACATACGCTTATTAACGATATTGTCAAAGACGCGTTCACAGGCTTTTTTAAGCTCGTCGTCTCGGTATTCGGCCGCCACGTCTGATGCTCCGCACATAAGATACAGTGCGCGAACGCAATGGCCCTCGGCGGTTTTACGGTCTTTTATCGGCATTTCATCCTGATTTTGTTTTTCGTTTGCCCATTCGAGATACTCTATTTCTTCAGAGTGTCTTCCGTGCTCGTCGATAAAGTACTTTGCAAGATCGGCATAACGCTTTTCTCCTGTCGCCCTATAAAGCTTCATTAGGGCAAGCTCTATTTCAGGGTGTCCCGGGGTTATAAAGGCGGCGCTTTTTTCCTTTTTAAATACATTTTCGATATAGTCGGCGTATTTGCACATCGCCTTCAAAAAACGGTCCTTTCCCGTAATTTCATAATAAGCGACTGCCGCCTCAATAAGGTGTCCCGCGCAATAAAGCTCGTGGTATCCCCTGTATTTGAATCTGTTCCGGCGGTCTGCTGCGAGAAAATAACTGTTGTAGTATCCGTTTTCGTCGCTGTTTTTTATAATGCAGTCGACCGCGTCCTCGATTATTTTCACTATTTCTTCATCGTACTTGGAGTTTAATATATACGACGCGCCCTCGATCCATTTCGCTATATCAGAGTCCCAGAAAATGTGGGGCTTGTTTGGGTCGCCCTCTTTCCATTCGCATTTAAGAGCGTCGAATCTGTGGGTTTCCTTAAAGCGCTCGTAAATACAGGCAAGCGTAGAACTGCTGTTTATCTCCTGCCTTTTTTTCCAGTGTCCGCCCGTAATTTCTATATCCGAAAATTCGATATTTTGCATAACTTGCCGTTTCCTTTCTGAATTTCTGTTGATTTATTTGTCTACTACGATTATAATGATAAAAAGAGACTCTTTCAATACCGAAACACAGTGAAAAAGTGAGAAAATCAGATATGATTATATTTGAAAACGGAAAAAACTTCTCATACGATATGATAGGTGAATTTCACTCGTCCGGGGAATGGATTCATCCCGAAAGAATCATTAAAAGCTATGAAGTTATACTTGTGCTTGAAGGCAGGGTATATATTGCTGAAGAAACGGAAAAATATATACTTCAAAAAAATCAGTTGCTTCTGCTTGAGCCATATAAAAAGCATTACGGATATAAAAGGGTATCTGAGCCTACCGCCTTTTATTGGTTTCATTTTTTCACAGACCTTGAAATCCCGTTTAAGAGCTATACAGGAACCGATGTATACGAAATAAAGCAGCTTATGAAAAAGCTGCTGCATATAACAAACACTCCGACCTATTCCCGAGAAGCCGCCGATTCGGCAGGATATCTGATATTTGAGGAACTTAACAGGCTTTCTGAAGAAGAAATTAAGTTAAATCAACCTTTAGCTTCGCAAATTACGGAATATATAAGAAACAATATAAAGAAAGGCGTTACCGTTTCGGATATTTCCCGGCATTTCGGCTATAACGCCGACTATATAGGCAAGTATTTCAAAAAAATCTACGGCATAGGGCTGAAGGATTATTTAACGTCTCAAAGAATTAAGGCTGCAAAGGATTTTCTTCTGACTACCGATATGAGCGTGAAGCAGATTTCAAGAGAGCTTGGTTACAGTGAAGAAAACCTGTTTGTAAAATTTTTCACATATCACGAAAAAATAAGTCCCACCGCCTATAAAGCCCGATATTGCAATACACATATTAACAATAAGTAAATATGACGGTATGTGTGTATTAATCGGATAAGCGGAGAAAAAGCAATGAGAAAATTTGTTGAATCTGTCTCTCTGAATATTAAGTACAAATAAAATCTAATGTTTTAACATGCGGCTGCGGCGTGCTTTGCGGCAAAAGCCCCTTTGAGCCCGAACCTTTAGAGCTCGGATTTTAATTGTATTTTCAAAAAAGCGCGGCTTAACGGAAAGATTAAAACCTGCAAAAAATAGCCTCTATACGCTTTTGCGTATAGAGGCTCCCTGCTG
>CAMGCN010000162.1 GCA_946040935.1 uncultured Clostridia bacterium
AGGTAAACTCTGCGGCAAACATACTTATATCTGCCTGCACTGTAGGAGTAATAGCGGACGTAATAGAAAATGCAATATTAAAAGGCGCCGAACTATCTGAATACTCCTCGGCTCTTTCGCTTGCCATGTCGTCTTTTCTCGTGTTCGGGGGAAATCCTGTAAGCGCCACGGTGCTGTCATCAGGACTGGCTCTTTTTACCGCGGGAATGTCCCTGATAATCAAAAGTATAATACCCGGTTTATGTGCCGTTATGCTGGCACTAACTTTTGCAACGGGTGCTTCGGGAATATCCTCTTCACCTGTAAAAAAAATTAGTAATTTTTATATTATTACCCTGACATCCGTTATGTCGCTGATATCCATACTGCTTGCTTTTCAATTTTCAACATCAAAAAATGTAGAAACTATCACAATAAAAGGTATAAAACTCGCCTCGAGCTATGCAATACCCATTGTCGGGGGAATGCTTGCGGATGCCGCACAAACGGTTGCCGGGAGTTTCTCTCTGCTAAAAAACACCTTCGGAATAAGTGCGCTGATAATAATTATTACCTTGCTTCTTCCGCAGGTCCTCTCTATTCTGATGTACAAGCTCGGATTTTGCATCATTAAGATAATGTCTGATTTTCTCGGCGGCGGAAGTTCATCTGTAATTGACTGCGCCGACTCGCTTCTAAATGTGCTGCTTACCACAGTCGTTTTTTCTTCCTGTTCCTTTATTTTTTGTATATATTTATTTCTCGGAGCTCCTGTCGCCGCATGAAAGAATTTATAATAACATTTTCCGCATTTATTTTTTTTGCATCTTTGATTGCGAGCATAACTGACAAAAAAGATCTTACAGGTTACTATTCATTTGCCGCCGTTATAATGGCAGTATGCTTTTTTATTACACAAGCGCCGAAAGCAATAAGTTATCTTGACTTTGACGGTATAGAAAAGAATAATGAAGAAACTATAACATACGATTTTTGGGATTCGGTCAACGCGATCGCTAAATCACAAATAGAGAAAGATATGTGCGAGATGTGTGAAGCAGACAACGCAGAAATTTACATAGATACTCAAGACACTTTTATTATAACAGGCGTTCATCTTATCGGAGTCGGCAATAAAATGCACGCAATTGAAATATTAAGCGAAAAATACGGATTAGAAAGGGAAGCAATAGATTTTGACTGACAGAAAACAACGCATAGTTGTCATAATCGGAATTATAGCAATTATACTCTCGGTTGTTTTTTCACTTGCAGAAAAAAACGGAAAAAAGTCTGACATTAACACCGCTACCGACATTGAAGAGCTAATAGATGCAATTGAAGGAGTAAATGAGCCCAAGGTGATAATATACACTTCCGAAGACGATATATGCGGAATAGCTGTCGTTTACAACGGAGACAAATCTTTTGAAACTAAAAGCAAAATATATGAGCTTATAAGTTCACTGTACGGAATTTCTTATTCAAGAATTTATGTCGGAAACTGAATACTATCAAAAAAACATAAATATATATATAACAGTTATTATTCGGAGGGATTTACATGAACGGAAATCAGGAAAATAAAAAGCTTTCAAAAGAAAAAATGAAGAAAAAACTGATTGGTTTTTTCAGCAAATTCAAATACGGAGGAAAAATATTCAACAATAAAAACATTATTGTAGCAACCTCTGTGCTGGTCATTTGCGGTGCAGTATATCTAAACTATTATCTGTTCAGCGCAGACAAAACCGAAGACGAGACACCTGTTGCTGAAAATCTCGATCAAGGAAAAGAAGTAAGTACAAACGAAGATTACTTCAGCTCGGCAGCTGTATCACGTCAAAAAGCACGCGATGAAGCGCTTCAGGTACTTCAGGAAGTTGTAGACAGCACAGACGCGTTAGAAGATGTAAAAAATGAAGCGTACAACGGAATCAACAGAATAGCCGATGAGATAAAATGCGAATCAAACATAGAGCAGCTTGTTATTTCAAAAGGCTTTGAACAGTGCATCGCAGTAGTAAACGAAAACAGTGCAAGTATAGTTGTAAAAAGCGACGGACTTCTCGCAAACGAAGTTGCACAAATCAAAGAGATAGTTTACAAAGAAGCATCTATATCTCCGAAAAACATAACAATTATTGAAAAGAACTGAAAACATCAGGTTGGGTTATTATCCAACCTGATGTTTTTTGTACACAATATAATCAAAACCGACTTCAGTTTCTATCGTCTTGCATGATTTGATTTTTTCAAAAGATCCCCGCGGGCAGTTATAATAATAAGGCGTCATCATGAATAAATCGGAAGCGACACTGCCGTCTAACGCTATATTATAGGAAACGCCGTGCCGTCCGACACATTCAAATCCGCAGTATGAAGTATCTGAAACGGTATTTTTATAAGCCTTATCATAAACGACCTCTTTTAACCCCAAAAGATGATTTTCCATAGGAACAGCATAAACGAATATTCCGCCGGGCTTTAATATACGATAAACTTCCGATATATATAACGGAGAAAAAATATTTGTTACAATGTCTGCACACTCGTCACATAACGGCACTTCGCTCGCCGACGCGACAAAAAAACGAGCATTTTTATACTTTCCTGCAGCCAGTGAAACAGCATGGGAGGAAATGTCAAAACCGAAAACATTACAGTTTGAAAGGGAAGCGGCAATCCTTCCTGTATAATATCCCTCGCCGCATCCGCAATCTATCAGAACACCGCCTTTAGAGTAATCTGAAATCAGCGTACACAATTTATTAACAATTTCGTCGTAATAACCGTTTTCAAAAAATCTGCGCCTCGCGGTAATCATGTCTTTATTGTCGCCGTGTGACGAGGAGGAAGATAAAAGAAAATTGACATATCCTTTTCGTGAAATATCAAAAGAATGACCGTCGGCGCAATAATAGCGCTTACCATCGGAAAAAAGCTGTTTTTTACATACGGGACAAATATAAATCATAAAATTAACTCCTCGCGAAATAATTATATAACAGATGATAGAATAAGTCAAACAACATTATATTGCACGGTAAGATAAGAAATCAAAAAATATAAAATAAATCGTGTAAAAGCTGTATTAATGCAATCATTTTTTATTATGATTAAAAAGCAAAGCTTCGCTCAACAGGTAAAACGTAAATCCTCATATTCGCGAAAAAGAGAATATCGGTATGCACAAAACGCAAATTCTCGCTTTTTTCCTGTTATTTAACATTTCTGACTGCCCCGTACTATACAAAATTTTTATTTTGTATAGTAATATAAATTTCGCAGTATAAGTAAGCTTTACTAAAAAAATACTGCTGCCCTTTTAATTTCTAAGCGTTTTGTGTTGATATAAATAATCGTTTATGGTATAATCATTCTATGAATATACAATTATTTACCGTCGGTCCTTTAACAACAAACTGTTATCTTTTGAGCTCTGATAATAACGCGGTTATTATTGATCCCGGCATAAGCTGCAGATATGAGTTTGACGATATATTGAATTATATAGAGCAATACTCATTAAGCGTTCGCGCAGTTTTAATCACACATTCCCACATTGATCACATTATGGGCGTTG
>CAMGCN010000163.1 GCA_946040935.1 uncultured Clostridia bacterium
ATAGCGTAGCGTCTCGTGGGCTCGGAGATGTGTATAAGAGACAGATACAACTATTTGGATGGATACTGTTCGCAACGGCGAATTCACCCTTACCAATACAAATCGACTGATTAAGTTCTTTAACGGGGCAAACGGTCTCAAGACAGGTTCAACATCAAAGGCGGGATTCTGTATAAGCGCATCTGCAAAACGGGATAATTTACAGCTTATCGCGGTTGTTATGGGCGCGTCTACACGTGACGTAAGAAATAAAACGGCAGGCGAGATGCTTGAGTACGGCTTTGCTAATTTTGATTACGGCGGTTTTGAAAATGATACTGTTTGCAATATACCTATCAAAGGCGGAAAAGATACAGAGTTTTGTGCAGATTACCAAGGATACGGAGCAGTTGTCAAAAAAGGTGAAAAATTAGTGAAAAACGTCGTTATTTTTGATGATATCTCCGCACCGATTGCTCAAGGCGACGTTGTAGGAAAAGTCACATATTTTTGCGCAGATAAAACGCTGTATGAATGTGACGTTATATCATGTGAAGATGTACAAAAGATAGGCTTTTTCGACGCGTTTGTTTCTATATTGAAAAACGCTTTGATTTTATAAAAATTATTGCATTTATCGGAGAATTGATATAAAATATATGTAAAAACGGTAAAGCGGAGGAATATAAAATGCCGATAAGATTAAATGACGGATTTGTAAAACAGTTCATCGATTCACAAGAGCTTGAAAACATGAAGCAGGAGACAGAGAAGGCAGCTCAAACTCTTAAAAACAGAGACGGAGCGGGAAATGATTTTCTCGGTTGGGTTGATTTGCCTGTTGAATATGATAAAGAAGAATTTGAACGCATAAAGAAAGCGGCTGAAAAAATCAAGAATACCTGCGATATTCTTGTCGTAATAGGTATCGGCGGCTCTTATCTCGGCGCTCGGGCGGCAATAGAGTTTGTAAAGAGCGCAAAATATAACGCGCTTAAAAAGGACACACCCGATATATATTTTGCAGGTAACAGCCTTTCTGCTACAGACTTAAGCGAGCTTCTTGAGATTTGCGAAGGCAGAGATGTTTGCGTGAATGTTATTTCAAAATCAGG
Organism: uncultured Clostridia bacterium; assembly: GCA_946040935.1. Lineage (GTDB taxonomy): Bacteria > Bacillota > Clostridia > Oscillospirales > CAG-272 > CAKSEI01. The sequence goes on from CAMGCN010000163.1 coordinate 1,095, forward strand.
TACGACCACTGAACCTGCGGTTGCTTTCAGAATATTCAGACGACTTTTAGAAGAAAAATACGGTGTGGAGGGCGCACGAGAGCGTATATTTGTCACAACCGATAAGGCAAAGGGCAAATTGAAAGAGCTTTCCGATAAAATGGGTTATGAAACTTTTGTTGTTCCCGACGATGTAGGCGGAAGATATTCTGTACTGACCGCCGTAGGACTTTTGCCGATAGCCGCTGCCGGCGTCGATATTGATAAAATAATGCAGGGAGCAAGCGCCGCAAGAGACGCCCTCGGAAACTCTGATTTTGATTCTAACGACGCATATAAGTATGCGGCGATAAGAAATATTCTTAACCGTAAAGGAAAGGATGTTGAAATACTCGTAACATATGAGCCGTCGCTCTGTATGTTCTCTGAATGGTGGAAACAGCTATACGGTGAGAGCGAGGGTAAAGACGGAAAGGGCATTTTGCCTGATTCGGTGACATTCTCCACAGATTTACACTCTCTCGGTCAAATTATTCAAGAGGGAAAACGCAATATATTTGAGACGGTTATTAAAGTTGTAAATCCTAAATGCGATGTCACGATTCCTTATGATGAAGAAAATTCAGACGGACTTAATTTTATTGCTGAAAAGGGGATGAATTTCGTCTCGGAAAAGGCATTTGTTGCAACACTTCTTGCCCACAGCGACGGTGACGTTCCGAATATAGTACTTGAACTTGACTCAAGAAGCGAATATGATTTCGGATATGCGGTATATTTCTTTGAGCTTGCATGTGCGGTTTCCGGTTATACTTTGGGAGTTAATCCGTTTAATCAGCCGGGAGTTGAGGGATACAAGAACAATATGTATGCGCTTCTTGGTAAGCCCGGATACGAAGAAAAGAAAAATCAATTAGAAAATCGTATTAATTTTTGAGCATTTTTTAGAAATCTATTGCAAATTACTCTTATTTATTGTATAATTTGAATAGATAAATCTAAGCTGTATCGGAGGAAGCAATATGATTAATCTGATTGTCGGTGTTAAAGGCACCGGAAAAACCAAAACTCTCATTGACCTTGTAAATTCTGCCGTTGAGTCATCAAAGGGTTCGGTAGTTTGCCTTGAAAAGGGAACTAAACTCAGGCATGAAATCAAATATATGGCAAGACTCGTTGATACTGATGAGTATATGATCAGCGATGCACATTATCTGTTCGGATTTATAGCAGGTATTTGCGCCAGCAACCATGATGCTCAGGACATATTTATTGACTCCTGTTTGAAGATATGCAAGGATGACGTTTACGAGTTTGGCCATTTTGTAAGAAAGCTTGCAAAGTTTGCTGAAGCTCAGCAAATTAATATCACCATGACAGCTTCTATTGCAAAAGAGGACCTTCCCGAAAGCCTCTTACAGTATGTCAAATAATTTTTTACCTAAAAGACCGCTCTTTTGAGCGGTCTTTTTTGTTGCAATATATTCTCTTCGGCATAAAATATAAGTGGAACGGATTTATCCGAAAAACTAATGGAGGAGATATAATGGCTGATTGCAGAAATTCATCAGGTATGCCGTCGTCATTGCAATGTAAAGAGATCGTTTGCGTAGATTGCAACCGTATTCTTGACAGTTGCAGAGACAAGGATTGTTTTGAAAATGTCGAAGTATTTTTGACAGACTTCGGTGAGGAAATCATAAATAATGCAACAAGCGTGCGCGTTAAGTGCGCCGAACTTATACACACAGATATTTACACTGAAAATATACAGTTTAATCACGGTTTTTATCAGATAACCGTGAGGTTTTATGTAAAGGTCGTGTGTGAATGCTGCGTATGTGCAGGCAAGAGTCAGGAAGTTGAAGGTATTGCTGTTTGTGAAAAGAAAGTTGTCCTTTACGGAAGCGAAGGAAATGTTAAAATCTTTAAGAGCGGTATAGACACGCCTTTCTGCGGCACATGCGGCGGCGGTAAATACTCCACAAACGATCCTACTGTCGTTGTTGAAGCTGTTGACCCCGTTGCGCTGTCAAGTATGATAAAGGAACATTGCAGCGGTTGCTGCTGTTGTTGCACGCCCGACGAGATCCCCGTTCCCGTTCTTTCTTGCGTAACAGGCAGTCTTTGCGGTCACAGAACAGAAAAAGTACTGTATGTAACGCTCGGATTTTTCTCTGTAATTCGCATTGAAAGACCTGCTCAATATCTGATTCAGGCGTCTGAATACTCTGTGCCTGATAAACAGTGCGTTGATTCGGGAGATGCAAATCCTTGTTCGGTATTTAACAGAATGTCGTTCCCGGTTAACGAGTTCTATCCGCCCTCGTTTTCTAAAAAGAAGTGAAAAAAACGGCTATTGCATTAGCAATAGCCGTTCTTTTATTTTACTTTGAAGCTGTCTTTTAATGTTACGGTACGAAGGAATGTATTAGGATTTTTCGGGTCGCGTGTAAAGTAACCTGTTCTCACAAACTGGAACTT
>CAMGCN010000164.1 GCA_946040935.1 uncultured Clostridia bacterium
ATAGCGTAGCGTCTCGTGGGCTCGGAGATGTGTATAAGAGACAGTTTGTATCCTGCAGGAAGCATCTCTTTGACTTCTTTTTCATACCAAGCGTTTGAGCCCTCTTTTGCAAACAGATCGGAAACCGCGCCTATAGTCTCGTCGTCACACACGGGTTTTCCGCATTCTTTACAGTAAAATACGGGAATGGGAAGTCCCCAATGACGCTGTCTCGAGATGCACCAGTCGGCACGCTCGTTAATCATCTTTATCATACGTTCCTTGCCCCATGAGGGAGTCCAGGTAACGTCGTCACACGCCTTTATCGCCTCATTGCGGAAAGCGTCAACCGAGCAGAACCACTGGGGCGTTGCACGGAATATGATAGGCGATTTACATCTCCAGCAGTGGGGATAGTCGTGGGTTATCTCTTCGCTTGCGAAAAGTGCGCCCGTCTGCTTCAGGTCGTCGAGTATTACGGCGTTTGAGTCTGCGTAGTAAAGACCTGCGAATTTGCCTGCGTCCTCTGTCTGATAACCTCTGTCATCAACGGGAACGACAATGTCAATACCGTATTTAATACTTGTCACATAGTCGTCGGCGCCGAAACCGCCCGCCGTGTGGACACAACCCGTACCCGATTCCATTGTTACATAGTCGGCAAGGCAGAGTAAGCTCTTTCTGTCGAGGAAGGGATGGTAAGCGGTCATATATTCAAAGTCAGCACCCTTAAAGGTTGCCTTTATCTCATAGTTTTCAATACCGCCCGCCTGCATTGTCTTTTCGCAGAGAGCTTCTGCCACAATGTAGTTTTCACCGTTATCGCAAGCGACAAGAACATAATCTTCCGCAGGATTTACGGCGATGGCCTGGTTGCCCGGCAAAGTCCATGTGGTAGTCGTCCAGATAACGAAATACGTCTTGTCAAGGTCGACTCCGAAAAGTCCCTTATCGTCGCATACACGGAACTTTACGTAGATGGACGTGCAGGGGTCCTGCTGATATTCAATCTCGGCTTCGGCAAGAGCCGTTTCATCCTTGGGACACCAGTAAACAGGCTTCAAGCCCTTATCGATATATCCCTTCTTGAACATCTCGCCGAATACCTTAACCTCTCTTGCCTCAAAAGAGGGGTTCATGGTAAGGTAGGGGTTGTCCCAATCTCCCGTAATGCCCAGGCGCTTGAAGGAATCCATCTGAATATTCACAAAATCGGAGGCAAACTTATGGCATGCCGTGCGAAACTCGGGTATAGTCATCTTCTTGCGGTCGAGTTTATTCTTCTTGATTATCGCGCTCTCTATGGGCATACCGTGGTTGTCCCAACCGGGTATGTACTTCACCTTATAGCCCGACATGGACTTATATTTATTTATAATGTCCTTTAGTATCTTGTTCATTGCCGTTCCCATGTGAATATTACCGTTTGAGAACGGAGGTCCGTCATGCAAAACAAAGAGGGGTTTACCTTCGCCGCGTTCCAGCATTTTGTTGTAAAGGTCCTTCTCCTCCTGCTTTTTCAGCATTTCCGGCTCTCTCTGCGCGAGATTTGCACGCATGGGAAAGTCAGTCTTGGGCAGATTCAGAGTGCTTGTATAATCTTTTGCCATTTTATGTATTTACTCCCTTGTAATTAGTCTTCTTCTTGGTCCTTTGCAGGTTTCATATCCGCTATTCCCGTTTTTACCGTTTCGAGAATTGAGCGTATTTCTTCATCGGCGCTGTTTATTCCCGCCGTAATGTCAGGCAGCTTTTCAAGCTCCTTTTCGTTTGCGGATATAACCCTTTTGATATTATCCGCGTATTCGGTATTCATACGCTTGAGGGTATTCAGTATCTTGCACTGACGTATTATTTCGTCCTTTATTTCATCGAGCTTTTCATCGCACGCGTCCTTGACGCTTTTTATAATTATCTCGGATTTTTTATTTGCGTCATCGACGATTTTTTCCGAAACTTTCTGTGCGTTGAGGAGCGCCGTACGTATCGCCTCGGAATCCCGTGTGTACTTTTCGAGCTGCTCCTCCAAAATAGCTATTCTGTGCGAATACTCGTCGTTTTCTTTGTATAGATCGGTATAGGTATCCAAAAGAAACGCTATATGTTCATCAACCTCCGCAGGGTTATATCCCCTCACGGTACGGGTAAATGTTTTGTTTTTAAGTTCATGCGGTGCTACCATATCATTTCTCCTTTCGGCTGCTCTGTTCTTCTTTTCACACCATCATACGCAAAATTATAATAAGCATAAAAACCACGGTAAATGAAATATCAAAAGGGCATGAACGAACCCACTCAAAGCGGAAGAGAATACGCCGCACCGGCTCGAGCACAGGCTCTGTAAAAGCGCAGACTGTATCCTGCAGCTTTAAGAGCAGGTCGTTTTCGAGGTCGAAAAACCAGGAAAGAACCGCGCGTATCAAAAATAATATTTCATAAACGGAAAGAAGCGTGCCGAGTATGTTTCTAAGTATATAAAGCAGCGGCAAAACCATACCCCCAATAAAGCATATTATACCTCTCCCGAAAAAACGAGAGAGGTATCAAAGGTCCGATGTTTCACGGTTTATCAAAAATCGCCGAACGTGTCCTGCTTGGTCTGCTGCTTCTTTGCCGCCTTGTCCGCAGACAATACGACGTTATTCGGCGTTATTACGAACGTGTGGTCGGCGACCTTCTTCAAGTTGCCGTCTATTGAATACGCCACGCCCGAAAGGAAGTCGATAAGTCTCCTTGCGACCTCACTGTTTGTTTCTTCAAGATTGAGTACTACCGTGCGCTTGTCGAGAAGATGGTCGGCAATTGCGGAAGCGTCCTCGAATTTTTCAGGTTTGACAACCTTTAATTCAAGAGCGTTAGGCTGGAAGCCCTGAGGAGCGCCTTGCTGTGCAGAACCGTTTGAATAACCCTGCTGATAACCGTCACCGTAACCGGCATCGTCACCGTCGAAAATGTAATCATTGTCGTCATAGCCGTCAATAGTGTCAGGGTTCATCAGATGATTGATTTTATCAACGAATCCCATTAATTATACCTCCGAGAACTAAAATTACTCATTATATTCATAATATTGTAGCTATTATAACACACAAATTGTGAAAATTCAATAGTTTTAACGCTATTTATAGTTTCTTTTGCCGAAGAGTGCGCTTCCGACTCTTATCATGTTGCTTCCGCATTCGAGAGCCACTTTGTAGCTGTCCGACATTCCCATTGAAAGAATCGGACTTGACTCGTGAGGAAGACAGTTTTTTGTAAATTCTTCGTAAATTTTCCTCGCCTCGGTGAAATACCTCCTGTAGCCGGCGTCGCCTGCTCCCGCAGGCGCCATGGTCATTATTCCCCGTACGCAGACATGCTTCAAATCCTTTATTTTATCGTAAAACTCATACAATTCTCCGGCGGGTATTCCGCCCTTGTTTTCTTCATTTGCTATATTTATTTCAATAAGCGCGCCGACCGTCCTTCCAAGCTTCGCACACTGTTTTTCCGTTTCCTTTGCGAGTTTTTCCGAATCGAGCGAATGAATGAGCGTGACTTTATCGGCAATATACTTGCAC
>CAMGCN010000165.1 GCA_946040935.1 uncultured Clostridia bacterium
CATAAAAACAGTCGAATGTCAACGCAAAACCCGTTTATAAAAGCAAATATTACTAAATAATAAAAATTTGTTAAAGTCTGTTTTTTTGGGCCGCGGCGGAAAAAACAAAGGAATAAAAAGGGCTGAAAAAACCTGCATAAGGAAAGATAATCAGTTTGCGTGTCGGATTTTCTGACGCCGCAACCCCTCCCGACGCCGCAAACCCTCCCTACGCCGCAAACCCTCCCGACGCCGCAAACTCTCCCGACGCCGCAAACTCTCCCGATACCGCAAATCCTCCCGATGCCGCAAATCCTCCCGACGTCGCAACCCCTCCCGATGCCGCAAACTCTCCCGACGCCGCAACCTCTCCCGACGCCGCAAACTCTCCCGACGGAGCACATGGTACGCGGAGAGGTGATTTTCGTCTGTGGTTTTTGAAGTAAAAATAAAAAAATCCGCTCTTGCGAACGGATTTTACATAAGTATCGAGTTTTTATTTGATATGTGTTTTGCTTTTTTAATAACAGATATAACCGCCGCAAATCAAGTATATCTTTCCTTGAGGGCTATGTGCTGTTTTATAAGCTCCTTATATTTTGTATAAAAAAGCTCCGTAGCCGACGGTAGTAGTTTTGTGCGTTTTGAGATATTTTCGGTATAAACGCTGAAGCGAGGTGTTTTCAGGGAGCTCGTCGGCGTTTTCGCTCATATCGTTTCCGAAAATCCGCCACCCGTCGGGAAAGCCCTTTTCCCGTCTGTAATTCAGAATGTCGAAATCCTCCGAAAATGCGCGGATGTTTGAATTCTTCGGCAACATGTCACGCAGTTCTTTTGATAGAAGCCAGGAGGAGCATACGAAAACGAGGGTGTTATCCTTTGCTTTGTCAGCGTAGAATTTTGCGGCGTCAGCGTATGATGAAAGTACGCGAGCTCTGTCGAGCGCGCCGTCTTCGGGAATATGAATATTGATAACTTCGTCTCCTGCCTTATACCCCTTGTAGTCGTATTTCAGCTTATATGTCTCATATTCGAGTCTGCCTATCTTAAAACGCGTCAGGTCGTAAAATCTTCCGAACCAGCTTGTAAATTCTCCCATAACTCCGAATCTCTCTTTTGTCAGGCGCGCCTTATAGACAAGGTCGGAAAAAGAGTCGTTAAAGAGGGAAGAGGGAAGGGAGGCGAGCTTATATTTTTTCTCTGCCTCGGGCAAGAGATGCACGAAAAAGCACAGACCGCCGACAGTCGAATGAATACCGCAGGCTTGCGCCGCTTTTCCTGCCTTTTCGTATATTTCCTCGTAGTCGCAGCTGCCGCTTTCACGGTATTGCTTTTCCGCGCTGTATAAAATTTCGGAAAATGTCGGATTTTTTGAAAGAAAACCGTAATTTTCGAGTATTTCTTCTGTTTCCTCGGGGGTAAACCCTATTTTTTTAAGTAAGTCTTTCATTTCAATATTTTATCGATTCGAAGTCTTTTCCTTAATTTTGCATAGTAAAGGCTTACAAGCGCCCTTATTAAATAGTCAAATATGATACATGCGAACAGTCCCAAAACAAAGATTATTATGCTTATCACTAAACCGTCGTCGACAAGAAAAATAAACTTTGATATTGCTATCATGATACCCATTGCAAGGGAAAAATACGCGATTTTTATTATAAAAAGAGAGGTTTTACTCTTTACTTTCTTTTCAAGGAAATATTTTATTATAGGGTAGTTGCCTGCAAAGAGTAAATATGCGGCGGCGGCAAATTTTGTCGGGAGTAAAATCACCGACAAAATTCCCGTTGCGGCGTATATGAGAAGCGCCGCCTTACTGCCCAGTTCTATCTGCGCGAAAACTATTATTATCGAAGAGGCAAAGCAAAATGTTATATCGAGTATATCCGTCACCGCGCCCAGCCATAAAAGCGCTACACCCAGTGCCGTAAGTATCGAGCACAGGGAAATTATCTTTGTTTTTCTCATTTAGCAACACCTGATTAAATCTCCGCCGCAGCACTCGCAAAGGCAGTCGGCGCAAATGAGACCTTGGCAAACATCGCATATATCGCAGCTGCTGTCGTTGACCGTGCGGTAACCGCTCGTGGTGCCACCCTCCGCCATTTGTGCACGCTCGCGCGCTTCTCGGTATTCGGCGTTGTCGGGATCCATATAACATGCGGTGTCGAAGTGTTTTTTAGCGTCAAAGTACCAGCCTTTTCTCGCTAAAACCACGCCCTTCAGAAAATTCCACTCGGCATTTCTGTCATCGGGTGAAATCGTGTCAAGTATAGCCTCCGCCTGAACAAACCGTCCCATGTTTATGAGGGTGCGTATCTCGTAGAAATTACTTCCCGAAGCGTCGGAATAGGAACGGTTCCCGTCAAAGGTCGTCTTTCCGTTTACCCGCATTTTCTGTATCTCGTCGTATGCGGTGTTTATCTCTTTCATCTTCTCGCTCGCCATGTCGGCAAGGGGAGAATCTGCGTAGTTATCGGGGTGATATTTCTTTGCCAGTTCTCTGTATGCTTTTTTTATCTCGTCATCGCTCGCGTCGGGCGATACGCCGAGTATTTTATACGGGTCTTTCATTGTTTTTCTCCGCTTTCTTACCGATTTTTTCGGTCACCGTCGGCATTCCTTTGGATATTATGTTGTCAAGTATGTTATAAATCCCTTTGTCACAGTCGATAAGGCCAAGCGCCGCACCGGCATATGAAAGCTCTTTTGAAAGAGAAGCGTGCAAAATCTGCGCCGCTTCCTCTCTGTTTTTGCAGGAAAGCACGAGAGGATTGTATCCGCCTGATTTTTTATCTCTGTCAAAATCGTCGAGAGCGTCGGTAAAATATATCCATTTGCCTACGCGAAAACATATCTCGCGCCCTATTCTCGCGTTGCTTTCGCAAAGCGCGTATCCTCCGTATTCGCCGAGCAGCTTTCCGAAAATTTCAGCTCCCTCATCGGCATACGGCGAGAGCTTTTGCTCGACTGACGAAAGCTCTGAAAGATATTCTGCCGTCGCCGCGTCAAGCTCGCCGAGTTCGGTTTTTTTACAAGCTCTCTTAACATACGGAAGAAATATTGACTTGCCGACTTTTTTTATTCCTTTTTCATCGGCTATGTCGTCGCGCACTTTGTGATAGGTGAGCAGCGCGCTTGCCTTTGCGCTGTAAATCAGCTGTTCGTTTTCCTTTACGAACGGCTTTTTCTTAAAGGGATGCGCCATGCACCTTTTTGTGTCAAACGATATTTTTTCGTTTGTTAGAGCGCAGCGCAAAAGCGCCAAAAAAACAAAATCATAAGAGAGAAAGAAACGCGAAGCACATGACACGCATTTTCCCGAACATCTGCACAGTCCGCAGTAAAACGCCTTATATGTGTTATATTCCTTGACTTTCAGCTCCGACGGCTCGGGCTTTACATATCCGAACATAGTACTATTATACAATATCCGTTTTAGTAATGCAAGAATTAATATTGAATAATAAGAAAACAAGGCTTGACGGATTTTTCGTCAAGCCTATATATTATTACCGCAAAATCAGCGGTTTTTTAAGGTTATTCGTATTT
>CAMGCN010000166.1 GCA_946040935.1 uncultured Clostridia bacterium
CCTAAGCCTTCGTCGGCAGCGTCAGATGTGTATAAGAGACAGCCCTTTCGGGTGCAAAGCGTCTTGGCTACCGGAAAATTTTCTGTATATTTCAGCCGCACACATATTCGCGCACTGCCGAGCTTTTTGACGAGTTCGCACATTCTTTTGATAACGCGGACGTAACCGTGTTTGCCGATATTTACTCTGCAAGAGAGGTAAATACTTTTGGTATAAGCTCCGCCGACCTCGCACAGGCGGTCGAGGGGGGATTGTATTTTGATTCAAATGAAAAGATAGTAGAATATATTCGTGAAAACGCCGAAGAAAACGATATTATTTTAGTAATGGGCGCAGGAGATATTAACAAAATTTCCGAGACGTTGATAGGAGAAAAAGAATGAAAAAAATCGCTTCCTTTTTGCTTTTTGCCCTGCTGTTCACAGGTATGTTCTCATCCTGTACGTCGGAAGAACAAAACAGTACGGAACCCACTCAGGAAACCGTAGAGGAGTACCGTTCTGAGATTATTGATGAAAACGCGGCGCTTACTTCGGAGCAAGAAAACGCAGGTATAGAATGGCTTAAAAAATACTCCGACTCCGCCTTCGGAACAGGAGTATATCAAGAAAAACTGACCGACAGCTTTTCCACCGACCGCCTTATTGACGGCATGGAGGTTTGCCTCGGGCTTTGGGATGTGTCATTTCTCGACGGCAGCGAAGGGAAAATTATAATAACCGAGGTCGTCTCAAACGGTGAAAGGCGGCTTTCCGATATGTATAAAGCGAACGGAGCAATAAATCTTATGACCGTTGACTATGCATATTCACGTCTTCGCCTTGATTCGCGTTATGCTTCGGTGTGCACGGGTACGGTCAGTAACGGATGCACAGAGGGAGTAAAAGAATTCAATATAACGGATAGTGCGCCTCAGACGGCAAAATATGAGCTCCTCGTAAACGAGAGTATAAAGGAAGGCAAGATTTTATACGGTTCATACAGCGACGACCGAAAAACCTATCAGGTATGTCTTACCGTACCGATATCCGAGACGCGCGGTATAGGCAGCGTTGTTACGCAAAATAATACTTTTGACCGTGAAAAAAGCGTTGTTTATCTTATGAACAAAACCTATAAGGTTATGCACAATGAGGAAACGGGCGACCTTGTAACGGTGAACAGAAAGTATGAGGAGAAGGTCCTCTGTGAAAACACAGACAGCGAGGGCGACGATCGGCTGATACCCGAGATTTTCGATCAGTATGACGACCAGGTGCTTGTTTTCACCATGCGCGGCAAAGCTGATAAAGTGATAGGCTACGGCATTTACGACGCGGAAACTCAAGAGGTTACAAAATACGAAAACGGAGATACTCCCATAGCCTTGTACAACGGCATTTTATATCACACTTACATTGAAAACGGCGAAACGAAAATCGGCTATACCGATTTGCAATTTCCGCAAAATACAGTTAAGGCGCTCGGAGAGATAAACAGCCTCGATTCGCTGAAGAAGGGAAATGCCGAGATTTCGCTTTCCGGCGACGGAAAGAAGATTGCGGTCGCCGAAAAAGACGCAGACGGGGTAACTCACATAAAGGTATTTTCGTCGGACGAGGGTTCTTTACTTTGGGAGAGGACTGTTATCGGCTATTTCTGTGAACCGAAATACGTCGGTTTTTTGGATAGCGGAAGTCTGTTTGTATTATGCGACAAAAAACCGCTTTGTGACGAGTATATGTTTATCGTTTCACCGCCGGAGGATAAATGAAAGCATATACGTCGGTTGCGGAGTACTATGACAGATTGAACGACGGAGTTGACTATGAAAAGTGGGCGGATTTTCTCGCGCTGGAGTTAGGGGAGGTTCGCTCTGTGCTCGATCTCGCCTGCGGTACGGGAAATATGACCTTTGCGCTTGAGGCGCGCGGTTATGATATGATAGGGTGCGACCTTTCCTGCGATATGCTTGCAAAGGCAAGGGAAAAGGCGGAGGCGCTTTCCTCACGCGCACTGTTTTTACAGCAGGATATGACCGCCCTTGACCTTTACGGTACGGTCGGCGGCGTTGTCTCCTGTCTTGACAGTATTAATTATCTTTTGTCCTGCGATGCGCTGTATATGTGCTTTTCGGGAGTTTATAAGTTTCTCGAAAAGGGCGGCGTGTTTATTTTCGATTGTAATACTCCCTGCAAATTTGCCACTGTCTACGGAAAAAACGATTATATTTTAGAGGATGACGGTGTTCTTTTGGCGTGGCATAATGAATATAATGAAAAAAAGCGCACTTGCGATTTCATACTCGACCTTTTCACTGAAAACGGCGACGGAAGCTATACAAGAAGCACCGAATACCAGAGGGAAAGGTGCTATTCAATGCGAACTCTTAAGAAAGTTGCGCAAAACGCAGGATTTACGGTAAAAAAAGTCGTTTCGGATTTTGAGGGAACACCGGCAAAGGAAACGGACGAAAGATGGTATTTCATACTTAAAAAGGAAAAATAAAATGGCAAAGATACTCAGGGGTATGTCGCGCGACGGAAGTGCGAGGATACTCGTTATTGATTCAAAAGATATGGTAAACGAGGCGCACCGCCTCCACAAAACGGCGCCTACTTCAACTGCCGCCCTCGGACGTGTGCTGTCCGCCGCGTCTCTCATGGGGTGTATGTTAAAAGAAAAAGGAGATACTCTCTCACTTAATTTCAAGGGGGACGGTATCGCACAGGGGATTTTTGCGGTTTCGGATTATTACGGAAACGTGAAAGGTTATATTGTAAATCCCTCGGCTGATTTGCCGACGCGCGCCGACGGGCATCTCGATGTTTCGGGCATAGTGGGTAAGGGTACGCTCACCGTTATAAAAGATTTGGGATTAAAGGAACCGTATGTGGGAGTTACCGACATATCCTCGGGCGAAATAGCGGAAGATATAACCGTGTATTTTGCGGAAAGTGAGCAGATTCCGACAGTTTGCGCCCTCGGCGTACTCGTGGATGTCGACTATAGCTGTAAGGCGGCGGGCGGAGTGCTCATTCAGCTTCTTCCCGGCGCCGAAGAAGAAATTATATCAAAGATAGAAAAGAATATTCCTTCAATATCGAATATTTCCCGTCTGTTTGAGCAGGGACTCAGCGTGCGTGAGGTTGCAAACATCGCATTTGCCGATATACCCTTTGATGTTTTTGATATCTTAAATCCCTCGTATGTTTGTGACTGCTCGCGTGAGCGTATGGAGAAAGGACTTATCACCCTCGGAAAGCAAACGCTTATGCAGATGATAAGAGAACAGCATAAAATAGAGACTTCATGCCATTTTTGCAATAAAAAATATCATTTTGATATAGACGATCTTCTGAAATGGAGCGCGAAAGGGGCATTCAAGGAGAATAAAAAATAAAAATCCGACAAAAGTGTTGACAAACAATAACCGCTATGGTATAATACAAATCGCCGCTGATAAGACAGACGGCAAAACGGGAGCATAGCTCAGCTGGGAGAGCATCTGCCTTACAAGCAGAGGGTCATAGGTT
>CAMGCN010000167.1 GCA_946040935.1 uncultured Clostridia bacterium
TAGCGTAGCGTCTCGTGGGCTCGGAGATGTGTATAAGAGACAGTTGACATTCTGCGTAATACCTGTCGGAATACCGCCCCATTTACGGAAACGCTTCCAAATCTCAACCGTGTATGCCGCCGTCTGTTCTTCTTTTAACAGCAAGTGCATCTCATCAATATAGTAACGTGTGGATTTATGTGCTTCGCGGTTTACGGTTACTCTGTTCCATACCTGATCCTGAACGATAAGCATACCTATCTTTTTAAGCTGTTTGCCAAGCTCCTTAATATCGTAACTCACAACTCTGCTATGAATATTTACGTTTGTCCTGTGGTTGAATACATTAAGTGAGCCTGTTACATAGATTTCGAGCGCGGTAGCTATATACTGTGCTTCTTTCTCGTCCTGCTTACGGAGTTCATTGTATAAGTCCTCCAAAATAGGCATATTCTCAGGCTTCGGATCGTTCAAGTAATTTCTGTAAATAAGACTTACGCAACGGTCAATAATCGTCTTTTCAACAGGCTGCAAGCCCTCTTTGCCTCCGACAATCAGTTCACAAAGCGAGAGTATGAAGTCTGATTTCAAGGACAGCGGATTTTCTTCCTCCGAATAGTTTAAATTCAAGTCCATCGGATTTATAAAATCCCCCGAAGTCGGAGAGATTTTTATGACCTGTCCGTGCAGTCTTTCTACAAGCGGACCGTACTCTGCTTCAGGATCACAGATGATAATATCGTCCTCGGTGACGAGAAAAACATTTGCAATTTCTCTCTTTGCCGAAAAAGATTTACCGGAACCCGGTGTACCGAGTATAAGCCCGTTTGGATTTTTAAGAAGTTTTCGGTCAACCATAATCAGGTTATTTGAAAGTGCGTTAATACCGCAATACAGAGCTTCTTTTCCCGTTTGGAACAGTTCTTGTGTGGTGAAGGGTATAAAAATAGCGACGCTTGATGTAGTTAAGCCCCGCTGTATTTCGATTAAGTTTTTACCGAGAGGAAGAGAAGACATCAACGCTTCTTCCTGCCTGAAATCAAGTCGTTCCAAAGTACAGTTGTATTTCTGTGCAATGGATTTTGCCTGAAATACATTACTGTCCAGCTTTCGCTTTGTATCGCCGAGATTTACGACAATGAATGTCATAAGAAACATTCGCTCATTTCGGCTTTGTAAGTCCTGCAAGAGCTTTTTTGCCTCAGAGCCGTAAGTGGCAAGGTCTGACGGAATAATATCCATATCATAGCCTGCACGAACAGCTTTCTTCTGTTCCTCGATTTTCATCTTATCAAGGTCGGTTATTTTACGTTTGATTGTCTTAATAGCCTTCACCTGATCTACCGACTGAATATGCATAGAAACAATAACTGAGCTTTGCATATCAAGAAAATCCGCAAGCATTCTGTCCGATAATTCCGGTGCAAGTATCTGTAAGAAATATGCACTTCCGAATTTGCTTCCAACCTTAAAAGCATATCCGTTCCTAAATTCAAAGGAAGTAGGAGCTATAAAGTCCTTGGCAGACAAGCCTGTTTTCGGGAGCCAATCCCATGAGAAGCGAAACGGATCGGTTGCGTCAAGATGAAACATATCGTACATTACCTTTAGCCGTTCTGTACCGTTTAACGGAGCAGCGGCTACACCGAGCTTCTTAAAGTTGTTGAGAATATCGGTTTCGATACGCTCTATGCGCGGCTTTGCTGCTTTGATATTATCGGCTTCTATGCCGAAAGTAATATACTTTGTCTTGATAAGCCCGTTATTGCCCCTCGCAAGCCTGTCCTGAAGCATTTCCGTATATTCCTCACGGATTTCATCAAAGTCGTCGCCCTGAGGTGGGATAATAAGCTGTCGGGAAAAGCTGTCGTCCTTTGCGGACAGGTTCATAAATGACAGTTCAAAGTTTACTGAGCTGTCAAAGTAGTTTAAAAAATCACTCCAACCATCAAAAATAGCCGTTTTATCCTCATTCTGATTAAGCTGATAGTTAATATCCTGAAAGCGAATGGTTTTTGTGTAATAGTTGTCGCTGACCTTGCATATCCCGTCACGAAACATCTGCTGAAACGGAATGCTGTCTTGAGCCGACATCTGTTTCTTGTCTTCTTTTTTTGCCTTACGGATAGCCGTATCAATGGCGTTTTTGTCCGCACGGCTTAGATTTTTTGTGTACAATGTTTGTAACCTCCTTTTCAAGTTCTTCCTGTCTGTGTAAGCAATCATAAAAATTGTTTGTCATATACGGTCGCTCCTTAGGACGAAGAAAGCATACATCAATGATATTTTTCAGCACCTTTTCAAGCGGCTGTCCGTGCTTTTCATATAGTGCAAGCATAAAACAAGGAAGCATCACAATAATCATAAGCATTGCCGAAACACTTGTACCAAGTGCACTCTTTGTAAGAAAGAATATAGGCAAGCCGATAACAATGCCCAAGCCGAAGCATATAAGCTGTCGTTTTGTAAGGTTGAACATTACTTTTGTTTTGACCTTTGTTAAGTCCTTTGGTACAGGTACATAAGCCATCTAAATTCCTCCTTCCCTTAATGCGCATTAAACACGCTTTTTGCAAGCGAGCCGGTTTTGAATAGGGTAAAGCATAAAAGAACCGTATAGCCCATACACGACCAGATAGCCGTGCTGACATTGGTGTCCACAATCATATTTTGAACCAACACCGCATAAATCGCTATACATATCATAATTAAAAATCCCTGAAAACCCAATGCAAACAAACTTCTTAAATAGTTCTGTCCCATCTGTCCCCATTCGCGATTGACCATTGTGGACATCGGAATAGGAGCAACCGAAGTTACAAGATATATCTCAATCATTCGTCCGTAAGCTATGATAAAAATGCAAATTGATAATGCCCACATCGTAATACCGACAATGAACGATTGCAGCCAAAGTCCCAACAGCTCTCCAATGCCCATTGCTTGCAGTCTTGTTTCAAGGTCTGCAAAATGTGAAGCAATATCAATATTCAATGTTCCGTTTATAATGCCGGATGAACGGCTTATTACATTTTGGGCTACATCAAATACTCCCATTACCAAATCCCAAGTATGGGAAACAATAAGAACCGCACAGGCTGTCTTGAATATCCATTTGAAAAACATCCAAGTATCAACATCGTGTAGATTATTCCTGTCGGTTATAAGCTGTATCAGCTCTAAAGTCATTACCAAAGCAAGTATTACACCCGCTATGGGCAAAATCACATTATCCGACAGGTTTTTTATCATATTGAAAATGTTACCGTTCCAAGCCTGTGGAGTAGAACCTATTTGCGTACTGATTTCTGAAACCTTTGCATTGACATTATCAAATAGCCCGGACAAATTGTTCATTATGCCATCGACAAGAAGGTTTTTTATCCATTCGGTGAATTTATCAAAAATATAATCCAACGAGTTTTCCTCCTTTCTACGCTAACACAAATCCTTACGGATTTGCTCACTACAACTTGCCTTGCAAGTTGTTCACCTTTCAAAAGCCCCCACAACAGATATTGCAGGGGCTTTACC
>CAMGCN010000168.1 GCA_946040935.1 uncultured Clostridia bacterium
GCTTATAATGAGAAGCAAACATCGCCGCTTCCCAGACCTGTCCCTCTTCAAGCTCGCCGTCGCCGAGTATGGCATATGTACGGTAATCGGAATTTGAGAGCTTTGCAGAGAGGGCTATACCGCAGGCTGCCGATATTCCCTGACCTAGGCTTCCCGTCGACATGTCAACGCCGGGTGTGTGCTTACAGTCGGGATGACCTTGCAAATATGAGCCGATTTTACGCAGACTGTCTATGTCCTCTTTCGGGAAAAATCCTTTTTCGGCGAGCGCGCCGTAAAGAGCCGGCGCCGCGTGGCCTTTTGACATGACGAGTCTGTCGCGTTCGGGCATTTTAGGCGCCTTTGCATCCACTTTCATCTCAACAAAATAGAGATATGCGAGTAGATCGCAGACGGAAAGCGAGCCGCCCGGGTGACCGCTTCCTGCATAATGGGTGCCGCGGATAACCGACATTCGTATCCGGTCGGCTGTTTTTTCAAGACATTCTATTTGTGTCTTATCCATAATTTACCTCCGATGCGGTATATTAAATTAGATATAGGTTTACGATAATATTGTACTCTTTTTATCGTATTTTGTAAATAGCAAAATTAATTAAAGTATGACGCTTTTTAATAACGATTTTTTATCTTTTGTGGAAATAATTACAGTATCTGCTCCGGATGTACATTGACAGGAGCTGTTTTACGGGTGTATAACAAGCCGTTTTGCTCGTCAATATTCCGCTTTTGTCCGCATATTACACAAACAGACGGGTTTTGACCGTTTATTTTTTCTGTTTTCGGTTGTATTATGTACAAGAAATGAAGAGAAATTTTTTATATTATAAAACTGACAATACTACTTGTATTTATAGTGAAAAAGTGGTAAAATTATAAAGAATATTATTCATGATGGATAAGGAGGCATTACGAGCGATGGCGAGTGAGGCGATTCTCAAAATCAAAGAATCGGAAGAAAAAGCGGCGCTCATGAAAAGAGAAGCCGCCGAGAAAATAAAAGGCGCTCTTGACGCGGCGCGTTACGAAGGCGAGCGAATGGTTCTTGAAGCGCATGAAAAGGCAAAGGAAATTACGGCAAAGGCACGCGCCGAGGCAGAAGCCGAGGCGTCCGATGCACAGGAAAAAAAGCGCTCGGCCGCTCGTGTCGAGTCGGGACTTTTGGTTACGGGCGCGGACGCAAAGATGGACGCCGCGGTTGACGTTATTGCAAAGAGGGTAAAGAGTATATGGCAGTAAGCAGTATGAAAAAGCTCTCGCTTTTTGCCTTAAAGGATGACGCAGATCTCTTGATAAATCAGCTTATGTGGTTGTCGTGCGTTGAGCTTCACAAGGCGGACGCAGATGAAGGTTACGCGCCCTGCGACTGTGAAAAGGAGTACGCGCTGACATCACAGAGATATGAGAGAATTCAAGAGGCGATAACTGTCCTGAAACCTTATGAAGAGGACAAAAAGGGACTTTTCGCATGGCGAAGGGCGGTAAAGCGGGATGACTTTGAAAACGGTAAGGAGCTTTACTATGCCGCCGTACAAAGCGCGGAGGCGGTGCTCGACGCGAAAAGCGAACTTCTTTCGGTAAGAAGCGAGCAAAATAAGATACGGGCGCGGATTTCTGCGCTCAACCCATGGGCGAATTACGATTTGCCGCTCGGATATACGGGAACGGAGAATACACGGGTTATCCTGGGCTCATTTCCCGTGACGGCGGATACAGACGGCGCTTTCGGCGCGCTTTACGCGGAAAGTGACCGTGTGATTGCCGAAAAGGTTTCAGAGGACGACGCGGCGGTTTATTATTCGGTGATAGTTTACGGCTCTGACGCCGACACCGCAATAAAAACGCTCGGCTCATACGGCTTTACCCGTTCGGATTTCCCGACGGGAAGCGGCAGTGCGTATGAACAGATAAATTCGGCTCGTGAGGAGCTTTTAACACTTGAAAACAGTGAAAAGCAGATTATCGAGCGGCTGATGGCTTTTGCCGCTGATATTCCCGACCTTGAGTTCGCGTGTGATATAGCGTCAACCGAGGTTGTCAAGATGAAGGCACATTCCCTTGTTTCGACCTCCGCTTCGACTGTATACATTACGGGATGGGTACCTGAAAAGGCTGTACCCCGTGTGACAAAAGTGCTCGGAAAATCGCCGTGTGCGTATGAGTTTTCCGAACCCGGGGAAGATGACGAGGTTCCCGTGTTGCTTAATAACAACAAGTGGGCGAAACCCTTTGAATATGTTGTTAAGATGTATTCGCTTCCGAGGTACGGCACTTTTGATCCCACCTTTATAATGAGCATATTCTATTTCATCATCTTCGGTATGATGCTCGGAGATGTGATATACGGTTTGTTTCTTATCTTCGGCGGTTTTGTCGTATGGCGAAAGCTCGACGTTTCACGCGGAGTGAAAGATCTTGCACAGATGTTCTGCTTCTGCGGAATATCCTGTGTGGTATTCGGCGTTATCTTCGGCGGATATTTCGGAGATCTCCCCATAAAGATAATGCAGAATATGTTCGGCGACTTTTCTGTTACAAATGTCGCCCTGTGTTTCGACCCGACGACGGGCACGGGACCTATATACTTCCTTGTTATGTCCTTTGTCGCAGGAGCTGTTCACTTGCTCTTCGGCATGGGAATTCAGGCAGGCATACTCATAAAGAACGGACATCCGTTCGCAGCTTTATTCGATATAGGCTCATGGTATGTTCTCTTCGCCGGAATCGGATTGTTCTTTGTTAACTCTACGGTTGGCGCAGTTGTAGCCCTGA
This sequence comes from uncultured Clostridia bacterium, assembly GCA_946040935.1. Classification (GTDB taxonomy): domain Bacteria; phylum Bacillota; class Clostridia; order Oscillospirales; family CAG-272; genus CAKSEI01. The sequence goes on from CAMGCN010000168.1 coordinate 2,773, forward strand.
CGGGCGTTCTGATGCTCGTCTTCTCGCAGGGCAGGGACGCTAAAAACCCGATAATGAAAATTTTCGGCGGAGTCAAGAGCCTATATAATATAGTAAACTATATATCCGACTTGCTCTCCTATTCGAGAATAATGGCTCTCGGACTTGCCTCGGCGATAATCGCAAGCGTTGTAAACATACTCGCGACAATGCCGGCAGGCGGTCTCATGGGCAGCATAGGAGGAAAGATAGCGGCATGGATTATTATGACCGCAATACTCATATTCGGACACACACTCAATCTTGTAATCAATTTGCTCGGCACGTTCGTGCATACCAGCAGATTGCAATATATCGAATTCTTCGGTAAGTTCTTTGAGGACGGCGGACGGGAGTTTGAGCCCATTATGCCCGACGCAACTTATACGAGAATCGAAGATGAAACTTTAATTTCGGAGGAAAAGTAAAAATGACAATCGCAGAATTCTTATCAATGGTATTTACCGGTCAAAACCTTGCGCTTCTCGGTGCGTTTTTAGCGGCAGGCCTTGCAGGCGCAGGCTCTGCAATCGGAGTCGGTATAGTCGGTCAGGCAGGTTCGGGACTTTTGACCGAACAGCCCAATATGTTCGGTAAGGTGCTTATTCTTGAGGCGCTTCCCGGCACGCAGGGTATTTACGGACTTATCACTGCATTTATGATTATGACTAACGCAGGCATTATGTCGGGTACAGGTTCTGAACTTACAATAGGTCAGGGC
>CAMGCN010000169.1 GCA_946040935.1 uncultured Clostridia bacterium
CATTTTGAAAGCTCTTCGACAAGATTCATTTTAATACTGAAGTTTATCGGAAGATCGGGATTTTGATGTGCAGGATTAATAGCTCTTCCGACATAAAAGTTTATATCCGTTGCTTCTTCAAACAAAAGCCGGCAAATCATCGACGCGCCGTCATGCTTATAGCTCCAATGCTCATATTGATGATTTTCATTCAAATAGTCTTTGGCATATTCAAGAACGCGGTTAACTGTTATAACGCCTTCTGTTACGAGATCGACTCCCTCTATTTCCGCAGTCGGCGGAATGTCGGATTTTTCATAAGACAAACTTACCTTTATCGGTTTTCCTAAATATTTTGCGGCAATTGACGATGTCGTGCCGCCGCAAATGATATGTTTACCTTCCTTTGAAAAGAAAAGGGACATCATTCTGTCACAGTCGTCTCGATTTGACGGCGGGCCAAACAGAATGTTCATGGGTTCTCTTCGGCGTATTTTCACGACGCACGCCGTGGCGTCGTCTCCCGGCTCTTCGCCGTATAGCTTATTGCATTCGTCAACGAGCATGGTTGATAGCGTTTTTGCAGTATATCCTCCTGCGCTCGCCGCTTCCATATATGAAATTATATCATCGCGTTTCCAACCGAAATTGTAGGCTGTTCCAATTCCTGCATGGGGACAGCCGTCACTCATGGCGACAAAAACATCATCTTCCTTTAGCTTAATATCCGTGCGAAGGATTTTTTTACCGCCTATGTTCATTTCTGTTGTAGGATAATAGTAATTCGAGCCGTCTCGTATGAGTATCACCTGCGGATTATCATACTGTATCAGCTCTGCGCTTTCATTGTCAATCAAGTGAATGATGGTAAATGTTGAATATGCCACTCCGCGTGTAGAGCATATAGGCAAAGTTGCGGCGATAGTTTCAACACAGTCCTCAATACGCAGTCCTTGAGCCATCATTGTGGAAATGATTTTTGATGTAAGTGTTGAAAGTATACTCGCTTTAACTCCGCTTCCAAGTCCGTCAGCGAGTACTATGACAGTCGAATTTTCATTTTGCTCTATAATGTCGACGTGATCTCCGCAAAGCTGTTCTCCGTAGTGGTTTATGCTCTTATATCCGATATCGGCACAGAGATTATTCATCTGATATGCTCTCCTTTAACTTTGTGAGGGCAATTTTCGTTTCCGCCGCCGTTTCGCCCAAAAGCGAAGCAATCTCCTGAACTATACGCATTTGCTTGTCGACAACCTTATCGGCTATATCAACCGTCTGACGGCTTATGCTTTCTTTCTTTTCGCGCTCTTTCTCCTCGTCGGTGACATCGCGCATAAGGCATATTATTATATGATATTCATTATCGTATACAACCGTCTGCTCAACGTATTTTTGGTATTCGGCGAGGTATATTCTTTTGTCTTTTATACCGCGTCCTGTTCTTAAAACGTCGTTAAATATCTGGGGATCGAGTATTCTTATTACCTGCTCTCCGAGAACGTCGGATGCGGAACGAATATTCATGATTTTTCTCGCCGCGGTATTTATCTGCTGTACCTCGAGGTTTTCATTCAAGACAATTATTCCGTTAGGCGTATTGTTTACGATATTATCGGAGAAGCTTTCGGCTTTATCCTTAAGAAAAGGAAGACACATGGAAATCTCGGCTTTTCCCTGGTAAATTGCCACAGCCTTCGCACGGCATGTATCATAACCGCATGAACCGCAGTTAAGCTCGTCTGAGGGTTTGAATTTGCCCATTTGACGCAAAATTGCCATAACTTCCTGTTCGGTAGGTTTTTTTGCCTTGCTGTCGATAATCGTAAATGTTTTTCGAAGGGAGACGGCATCAGGTTGATTTAATTCAAAGTCCTTTTTTCCGGCATATTGGGAGACTGCCATATAGTTCTTTACGGGCGAGCTGTGACGATTTTCCATAACAGGACCGCCGATACAGCTTCCCACACATGCAGACATCTCAATAAAGCAATTATGTATTTTTCCGCTTTCTATATCTTTAAGAGCGTTTATACAGTTCTCTACTCCGTCAACGGCAAGGTATGAATAACCGGGCGTATCAAGAGCCATTGTCTTTAGAATTCCGCCGGTAGTAGGAAATAATCTCGCGCGTGTGTTCTCGTCGCTGTCTTTTTCCTTGTTAAGCTGAATATTCTCGTTTTTCAGCCACTCGCTGAGTTCTTCAAAGGTCAAAACCGCATCGACAATTCCCGAATATTGTTCAGCTTCATCCTTTTTTGCGACACACGGACCTATAAAGACTGTTTTTGCAAGGGGATTTCTCTTTTTTATATCTATGCAGTGAGCCTGCATAGGCGACAGAACGTCGGCAAGAAACTGAAGTTCTGAAGGAAAATATTTTTGTATTAACAGATTAACGGAATGACAACAGGATGATATTATGATATCCCGTCTGTCTTCATTTAACATTCTTTCGTATTCTGTTTTAACAACAGAAGCGCCCTTTGCGGTTTCTTCAACGTCGGCAAAACCGAGTTTTTTAAGCGCTTCTCTCATTTGAGAGATACCTACCCCGTCATAGTTTGCAATAAAAGACGGCGCAAGACTTACAATAACAGGATTTTGACTGTTAAGAAGCACCTTTACTTTTTCAGTTTCGTCAACAACCTGTTTGGCGTTCTGGGGACAAACGACAAAGCACTGACCGCAAAGTATACATTCGTCGTCTATAATATGCGCCTGGTTGCCCGAAAATCTAATTGACTTGACGGGACAGTGCCTTATACATTTATAGCAGTTTTTACAGTTTGATTTTTTGAGAGTTAAGCAGTTTGGCATATTATTTACTATCCTTCTTTTAGAGCTTTCAGAACATTCGTTTCAAAAAAATCATTGAATGAATCACAAGTTACGCCTGTATATACCTTATCGTCGATCGTGACGGTAACGCCTTCACGGTTACACTTGCCTGAGCAAAAGCTGCCGGCAAGTGTAATATCGTCTTGAAGGCTGTATTTTTCAATCGCGTTTTGCATAAGTTTAACGATATCCGATGATCCTTTTATATGACAGGCGCTTCCTACGCAAATTTGTATAAGCATTTTTACACCTTTTCAAGGATTTCTTTTTGAAAGAATTCATCAACCGTGTCGGGTGTTACCGAAAAGAACTTGTCGTCAACGGTTACGCAAACTCCCATTTGACACTTTCCCATGCAAAATGTTCCGCCGAGATTGACCTTTTCTTTGAGCTCATTTTCGGATATTTTGTGCTGAAGCTGTTCAACTATCTGGCGCGAGCCCTTGAGATGGCAAGAACTCCCTATACATACGGTAACTTTCATGTCAAATTCTCCTTATTCATAGTCAACGACGTCTACCCATGAGAGTAAGAATTCACGTTCCTTTTCGTTTCCTTTAACAGACTGCGACGCGGCAACTATCGGCATCCACTTCTGAATATACTGTTTAGCTGTATTGCTCTTTTTGCAGAAGAGTTCGAGGTACTTTCCGGCGCCGTCTGTATCGCCGTTCAGACAGAACAAAAGGT
>CAMGCN010000170.1 GCA_946040935.1 uncultured Clostridia bacterium
AGATAGCGTAGCGTCTCGTGGGCTCGGAGATGTGTATAAGAGACAGATCTTATAAGAAACAGAAACATCGCCTTAACCCGTGAAAAGCTCATATGCGAGGTGTGGGGATACGATTTTTACGGCGATGACCGCACCCTCGACACTCATATAAAACTTCTTCGCAAGTCGCTGGGAGAGTATAGCTCGCTTATTACTACCCTGCGCGGAGTGGGGTACCGTCTTGACGCAGAATAAGAATAAACGGCGCGCGGGAATACGGTGGAAGCTGCTTTTGTTTTTAGGCATTTTCACTGCCGTCACCATTGTACTTTTGTGGCTTTCTCAAAACGTCTTTCTTTCGGATATATATAAAAGCATAAAAATCCGCGAGATTAAGACGGCATATCACAAGATAGAGGAGGCGGTGGACGAAGGCACCGTTTCGGAAAATGCGTATAAGATAGCAAATGAATATAATGTTTGCATAATTGTACTTTCAAAGGGAGGAAAATTTTCTACCGTTTCAGAGGACGTTCTTCCCAACTGTATAATACACAACACGAACACTGCGGGACTTATGTATATCTTTTCAAGGGCGCAGAACGCTCCCGACGGGATAGTATATTACACCCGTTCACCCCAGTCGGGCTACGCCTATCAGTCGGATGAAAGTTCAGGCGACAGCGAACAGAGTATCGTACTTTCAGGCGAATACTTAACGGAAAATGACAGCGCGATAATATTTCTCAATTCGGTTATATCACCTGTCAGCGCAACCGTAAATACCCTGAATACCATACTTATTTATATAACCGTCGCGCTTATAATTCTTTCTGTGATTTTAGCGCTTGTAATGTCGCAGATAATATCAAAGCCGATTGTATCGCTTACCCGCTCGGCAAAGCGGCTGGCGGAGGGCGACTATAACGAGAAATTTACAGGCGGCGGATATTTTGAAGCGGACGCTCTCGCATCTACCCTGAACTATGCGGAATCGGAGCTTTCAAAGTTAGATAAACTTCAGAAAGAGCTTGTTGCGAACATTTCTCACGATTTGCGCACTCCCCTTACCATGATAACGGGATACAGTGAAATGATGCGAGATATTCCGGGTGAAAACACACCCGAAAATCTTCAGGTTGTCATTGACGAAACCGCGCGGCTTACATCGCTTGTAAATGATGTTCTCGATATTTCAAAGATTCAGTCGGGCACGCAGACTTTTGAAAAAAAGCGCGTTTGTATAACCGATATTGCGGAAAACGCCATGATTAGATATGCGAAGCTTATGACCGGCGGATACGATATATCCTTTGAGCACGGAGAAGAGCGCCACTTTATCATAGGCGATGAAACGCGCGTTTTGCAGGTAATATACAACCTCGTAAATAATGCAGTGACCTATACGGGTGAGGATAAAAAGGTCAGAGTTACCGAAGAGGTAAAAGACGGATTTGTGCGTCTGTCGGTCACAGATACGGGAGACGGAATACCCGAAGATAAACTTCCGTATATATGGGAGAGATACTATAAGGTTGATGAAGCTCACAAGCGTTCGGCAGTCGGCACGGGACTCGGACTTTCAATAGTGCGCGGAATAATGGATGAGCACGGGGGCAGATACGGCGTCGTAAGCTCGCACGGAAACGGAAGCACATTTTGGGTGGAATTCCCCATTTCACCCGAAGATTAATATCAAAAAAACAGGACGGTGAATAGGCCAAGTACCCGTAAGGATACTTGGCCGGTTTTATTCGCCTTACGGCGAGTGATATTGCTAAAGCAGTTTTATTATGCTACGCATAGTGTTATTGCCTTCGGCAGTTTAACGGCGAATAAAATATCACTGAAAGTGCAGGTTTCAATATCACGGTTGCCGTAGGCAATCATATCACTCTTTGCGAAGCGAAGAATATCACTGCATAAAAATCACTACCCGAAAAAGAGTTTTGTTTTTCTCTTCTTCGGGTAGTTTTGTCTTATGTGCCGAATTCCTATTAAGTTTTGGATAACTGTCCTTAAGAAAACCGCTCTTATCGTTCTGTTTTTTTGCAAAATAGCTATTGATTTTTTTCTTTTTATGGTATATACTATAAAATAGATTCATAGCAGTATATTTAAGTAGTGTTTTGCGTTTCGGATATCGGAAAATTCGAAATATGAGAACTTTGAGGTTGGTTATATGAAAAAGATTTTTGAATTACCCATAGCAGAGATTTTCGATTTGACTTCTGACGAGATTATGGGTTCGATTTCGGGCGATATAGTTGAATTTCCCGAAGTCGAAGAAGATGAAGAAGCTTCGGACAATTTTTAACAGCAGGAAAAAGCAAGCATACGCTTGCTTTTTTTATTGCTTTTTTGCTCGAAATGTAGTATAATACCAAGCCGAACACACAAAGGCTTGAAAGGCGGACACGGAATATGAAAAAACAGGGACTTGGAATGGTAATGATACTTGCAGCTGCGTCAATGTGGGGAACTATCGGCTTTCTCACTCGGATGATAAACCCTCTCGGTTTTTCATCTCTCTCGCTTATTTTTTACCGTGCATTAACCACCGCCGTTATAATGGGAATAATAATTCTTTTTAAGGATAAATCGCTTTTCAGAATAAAACTGCGTGATATTTGGATTTTTATAGGTTCGGGTGTTATCAGTTTCTTTGCGTTTAATGTCTGCTATATGCTCTCGATAGGGGAAAACTCTCTCGCTGTTGCGGCTATACTGCTTTATACCTCGCCTGTTTTTGTAATGCTCCTTTCCATGCTCTTTTTCAAAGAGAAAATAAGCGCTAAAAAAACGGCGGCGCTGATTTGCGCGCTTTGCGGATGCGCGCTTGTTTCATTCGGCGGCGAAGTGAAAATATCTTTTGCCGGACTGCTTTTAGGCGTCGGCTCTGGACTCGGATACGCGCTTTATTCCATTTTCGGAACAGTCGCTCTAAACAGAGGCTATTCAACATTTACGATAACCTTTTACACCTTTTTGTTTGCTTCAGTTGCGGCGTTATCCTGCGCTGATTTTTCACTTACTCTTCCTCTCTTCGTCTCTGATGTTATGAACGTGGCGATAATCGCTTTGTTCTCTGTTTGGGTTACGGTTTTGCCGTACCTGCTTTATACACGCGGCATGGAGTATAATAACGCCACGGTTGCGTCGATAGTATCAACTGTCGAGCCTGTTGTTGCGGCTCTTTTCGGATTTTTCGCTTTCGGTGAAAATCCCGGAGCGTCGGGTGCCGCAGGAATGGCTCTCGTCATATTATCGATAGTAATTTTGAATATAAGGCTTGCAAAACGTAAGGTTGTGTGATATAATACGTTAAAAATGAGGGTGTAGCTCAGTTGGCAGAGCACTTGCTTGACATGCAAGGGGTCGTTGGTTCAAGTCCAATCATCCTCACCAAAGCCCCAAAGGCATAAGTCTTTGGGGCTTACTTATTACTTCTTCACTTTTCACTCTTCACTACACTTGCCTTTGGGGCTTTGGAAGTAATAGGTAATAGTGAATAGTGAAAAAGTATT
>CAMGCN010000171.1 GCA_946040935.1 uncultured Clostridia bacterium
GGTATATGAATCGCGCCGGTGTATAACCAAGCACGGACGATATATAGGCACGGTATATGAATCGCGCCGATGTATAACCAAGCACGGACGATATATAGGCACGGTATATGAATCGCGCCGATGTATAACCAAGCACAGGCTATATATCGGGCACGGTATATGAATCAGTCAAAGGCGGAAATCACGCCGAGAAAGCCGACAGTCTTAATCCACTGCTACCGTCCAGCCGTAGGTATCCTCGCACTTGCCCCACTGTATGCCTGTGAGAGTGTCGTACAGGTGTTGTGTAACGGGACCTATCTTGTTTTCGTTGATGATATATTTTTCATCTTTATAGCAAAGCTCGCCTATCGGAGAAACGACAGCCGCGGTGCCGCAGCCCCACGCCTCTTCGAGTTTTCCGTTTTTGAGTGCTTCTCCCAGCTCGTCAAGGCTGAGAAGACGTTCGCTTACTCTGTATCCCTCGTTTCTCAATATCTCGAGACAGCTCTTACGCGTGATACCGGGCAAAATAGAGCCTGTGAGCTTGGGCGTGACTATTTCTCCGTCGATTTTGAACATGACGTTCATCGCGCCGACTTCCTCGATATATTTACGCTCAACTCCGTCAAGCCAGAGCACCTGTGAGTAACCCTTGTCCTCCGCTTTTTTGCCTGCGCGGTTTGAGGCCGCATAGTTTCCTCCGCATTTGGTGTAGCCCGTGCCGCCGCGTACAGCGCGGACATCCTCGTCCTCTATCATGATTTTAACGGGATTTATGCCCTCTTTGTAGTAACTGCCGACAGGCGAGGCGATAATCATATATGTTGCTTTCTTTACCGTGTGAACGCCCAGACTTTCGTCGTTTCCGAACATAAAGGGACGAAGGTACAGAGATGTGCCGAACTCGCTCGGAGTCCAGTCCTTTTCATGGCTGACAAAAGCCTTTAATACCTCGAGCGAAAGCTCCTCGTCTATTTGAGGCAGGCAAAGACGCTCGGCCGAGGAATTGAGACGGCGCATATTTTCGATAGGGCGGAAGAGCTGTACCTTTCCGTCGGGACGGCGGTATGCTTTAAGACCTTCAAATATTTCCTCGCCGTAGTGAAGCACGGTAGAGGCAGGGTGTAAGGATATGTTCCCGAAGGGGACTATTCTCGCGTTGTGCCAACCCTCTTCGGGTGTGTATTCCATAATAAACATATGATCGGTGAAAACCGTACCGAACTCAAGCGTTGAGGGATCGGGTTTTTTCGCCGGATTTGATGTTTCTGTGATTTCGATTTTCATGATACTTTTCTCCCTTCGGCAAATTTTGTCGATAAAAATAAATTTATTATAAGTATAGTTTTATCTTTTGTCTTTGTCAAGCGGATTTAATTAATTTTTCGGCTTACACATTAGTAAGACGTACACAGCGGCAAGTCCGCCGACGGCGTTTCTTATTATTTCAGCTTAAAGGTCAGCTTGACAGGATTGTGGTCTGAGTTTGCGAAGGAAAGATCGAGCGTTTCACACTTAAGCGCCTCCACATTGTCCGAAACAAGGAAGCCGTCAACCGTCAGAACGAAGGTGTGACCGGGTGTATACGGCTCGTCTGCGTTGCGGCATGAGGGTGCGTTGTCAGAGGCGCAGAGAGTGAGCGACGGGGGAATGAGTCCCTCGGGAATGGGCTTTGCCCATGTGTAGTTTCCGCCGTCGACGCCGAAGACAAGAGACGCGTTTCCCAAAAGGTCCTTGTTAAAGTCGCCGCCTGCTATTACGTAGTTTCCGGCTTCTCTTTCGGCTGTCATATCCGATGTCAGCACGCGGAGCTGTTCGTCGGCGATAGTGCCGTCCGAGGTGTATGCCGAAAGGTGGAGATTAAAGAGCACAAGAGTGCCTTTTTCGGTTGGTATATAGCTCTTTGAGTAGCATCGGTCGAGGTCTATGAGCTTCATTACCGAGGTTTCTATGGGCAGTTCTTTTCTCGCGGCGCTTTGTATTTTAACGCTTGACAGGGTGAGTATGCCCGAACGGCTTCTGCCGTGGGGGCAGGTCACGGGGTAAAAGAGATAGGGCGAATCATAGTTTTGTGCAAAAACGCTCGAATAGGGCGCGCCCTCCGTGATTATTTCTGTCTCGTTCAGGTGATAGCTTCTTGTCGAATTAAGGTCAACCTCCTGCAGAAGTACGAGGTCGGGGGATTCCCTGTCGATAAGAGAGCGGACGGCGCTTACGTTTTCCTCTGCCGCCTCGCGGCTTAACGCACGGGAGTATTTTCCGCCGTCCATAAAAAAGGAGTAATCGTCGCTGTATGCACCGAAGCCTATATTGAAGGACAAAAGGGTCAGCTCCTTTTCTTCCGGCAAAGCTTCGGCCGTTCCCTCGCCCTTTACGGGAAGTGAATCAATGTCGCCGATACGGTGATATGCGGCGAAAACGTAAATTACATAACCTGCTATAACAAGAATTACAGCGAGAGGAATGAGTAAAAGTCTTTTGATTATTTTCATTGTTTTTTACCTCTGATGTTTATTAAGACAAGTTCGGGCGAAATGCCTATCCTCGGGAATTTTCCTTCGCATAGACCGCGCGAAACTATCTGTTCTGTTTTTCCGTAGTGATAAACTCCTCCTGCGTGAGCAGGGAAAAAACCCGAATGCCCGATAAGTCCGTTTAACCTGCCGATCTTAACAAAACCGCCGTGCTCATGGCCTGAAAGTATCAGGTCGAAAATGTCTGTCGGGTAGTTTTCCGCATTGTCGGGAACGTGGTCTATCAGCACGTTAAAAACTTTCGGACGCAGGTTGTGCGCCGCGCAGAGAAACTGCGACGGAGCGCTTATTCCCGAAAAGGATATGCCTGATATGAGCGCGCTCTTTCCTTTGTCGAGAATGCACAGTCCTCGCTTTTCAAGCTCGCCGAGCAGTTTTCGGTTTTTATCTGTCGTGTCATGATTTCCCGGTGAGAAAACGCATTCAAAACGGGAAATAAGCTCGCATACGAGGTTAAAGGCAGGTGTGTTGTCTGCTTTCCTGTCGAAAAGGTCGCCGCCCAGCACCACGGCGTGGGGAGAAAGCTCTTCTGTCTGTCCGACTGTTCCGGCAGGGCACTGACCGTGCAGGTCGGAAAGAAAGCAAAGCCGCTTTTGCCCGTCTGTTTTATCGGTTTCTATATCGTATTTTACAACCATATTATCATTATACACTATTTTCATAAGTTTTGCACAATTTTTTTCCTTGACCGAAATGATAGGCGGGGTTATAATATAAATAACTAAAAATTTAAGGACAAAAAATGAAAAAAGTTTTTATTACAGGCGGCAGCCGCGGAATCGGCGAGGCGTGCGTCCGTCTTTTTGCGGCGCGGGGTTATGATACGGCCTTTCAGTACAATAAAAACAAAGAGTCTGCAAAAGCGGTAGAAAGGGAGACGGGGGCAGTCGCGTATAAGTGCGATTTTTGCGACAAAAATCAAACTGTCTCTTATACACATCTCCGAGCCCACGAGACGCTACGCTATCT
>CAMGCN010000172.1 GCA_946040935.1 uncultured Clostridia bacterium
CACCAATCCGCAAATAATTGCAATAATAAAAGACGAATATATAATAAAAAGCCCCTTTCAAACCTTTATGGATTTGACTGTCTTTTGGTATAAAAGCCAGCCGAACACACAAAGCCTGCGGCGGATATTTTCGGCAAAATCTCGCTTTGGCGCTTGATGTATTGCATACATCAAGCGCCAAAACAAATCGGTCTCTTTTTTTTGCATATTTTTCTTTGTACATGTCAAAAAATATACAGTAAATACATGAACGGAGGAAACAAGATGAAAATAAAAAGCGTAAAAGCAATGCAAATCTTTGATTCAAGAGCTAATCCCACGGTGAAAGCGACAGTCACCCTTGAAGACGGAACAAAAGCGTCTGCCGCCGCACCGTCAGGCGCATCAACAGGTAAATTTGAAGCGTACGAGCTGCGCGACGGCGGACGGGACTATTACGGAAAGGGAGTGAAAAACGCCGTAGAAAATGTAAACACGGTAATACACGAGACACTCGTCGGCATGGAAGTTGAGAATCAATGCGACATTGATAAAACCATGATAAAGGCGGACGGAAGTCCGAATAAAGCAAACCTCGGCGCAAACGCCATTCTTTCTGTGTCCCTTGCGTGTGCAAAAGCGGCGGCAAAAGCATATAAAATCCCGCTTTACCGTCATATAGGCGGAATATGTGCACGCACACTTCCCGTCCCTATGATGAATATTCTAAACGGCGGCGCGCATGCCTCCAATACCGTTGACATTCAGGAGTTTATGATAATGCCGTACGGTGCGAAAAACTTTGCCGAAGCAATGAAAATGTGTACCGAAATATACCACTCTCTTGCAAAGATCCTTAAAGAAGACGACTTTTCCACCGCGGTGGGAGACGAGGGAGGATTTGCGCCCGATTTTGAGTCGGACAGTGTGGCTCTCGAATATTTGGTCCGTGCTATCGAATTCTCCGATTATGAGCCGGGAAAGGATGTTTTCATAGCAATCGACGCGGCGGCGTCAGAATGGTACGAGGAAAAAAAGGGCGTATATACACTTCCCAAAAGAAAACTCTCTGTAACGAGAGAAGAACTGTGCGACTATTTTATCTCATTAAAAGCAAAATATCCGATTATTTCAATAGAAGACCCATTATCAGAAGATGATTTTGAGGGATTTGCAAAGCTGACAAAGGATATGGGAACAACTCAAATTGTCGGAGACGACCTATTTGTGACAAACACCGAACGCCTGTCAAAGGGTATAAGCGAGCACGCCGCTAACGCTATACTCATAAAACCAAATCAGATAGGCACACTCACAGAAACAATAGAGGCGGTAACTCTTGCCAAAAAAAGCGGTTACAACGCCGTGATAAGTCACCGTTCGGGCGAGACCGAGGATACGTCAATAGCAGATATTGCCGTAGGGCTTAACTGTTCACAGATTAAAACGGGCGCGCCCTGCCGAAGCGAGCGCGTCGCAAAATACAATCGCCTGTTGGAAATAGAATCGGAATTATCGCGATGTGCCAGATACGGAACGCGAAGATAAAAAAATATGCAGATTTTATCTGCATATTTTTTATAAATTTAATATTGCATTCTTTGCCGCAGGAGTGTCGAAAGTTATCAGAAGAACGGCAAATCTGCCGCTCGTAAAGTGGACAGCAGAGCTAATCATGCTTTCAAAATTCGGATCATATGCCGCCCTGTCACCCTCGGATATTGTCTTTAGACGCGCGGCAAGAAGCTCATCAGTTTTAATCGCGGAGTCGGCATCCTTTGCCTTGATGATATCTATTTCAAAGCTCTGAGTTCCGCCGCAGGTATAAAAGACACAATCGTCAATAAGCTCAAAATCGGCACATTCCTCAAATTTTCCGTATGCGAAAAGTGACAATTTATACGAGTCAAGACTTCCGTCGGATTTTTTATAAATCTCAAGTCCCTCGGGAGGATTATCCTGACTCTTGAGCGCGGCGTCAAGTATTTCGTCGCAGTTGAGGGTATCCGAAAGTGTTTTATTTCCGCAGGATGCAAGCGATAAAACGGCAAGCAATGTGAGAATTGTACACAAAACCGATTTAATCTTCATTTTTTCTCCTTATTATCTCATACTCATTACAGAAAAGTTCTCGTTCTCGAGCATTATTTTGGGAATATTTCGCTCGGACACTATATAAATTACATAATCCGGGCTATGCCTCGTCACGTCGTTTGCAGGAAAACTGTAAACGTGGCTGGGCTGCCAATATACGGTCGAAAAACGCTCGTTGAACATATCGTATATAGTACAGCCGAAAGAGTCGCGGACAACAACAGCCGTGGGTAGCCCGGAGCCTGCGGAATTGTTGACTGTCGCTTTGCTTGAGTTTATACCGTCTACATAAACGCTCTTGTTGTTGCGGTACACTCCCGAAATTGTGTTTGTAGGCGTTTTCAGACTGTACAGAGTAGTCAGTTCATTGATTTTAGTCTTTGATGTAACACCTGAGCTTCCGGTAATCGAGTAATTCTCAAATCCACCGTTATCTCCGAAAGAAAACAACGCGTCCCCACCGCAGAGCTGTTGGGTATAAAAGCCCATTTCGGAAACGGTCCTTGCCTTCGCCGCCGGAAATTTCTGGGATATCACGCCGCATAGAGCCGACAGGCCCCAATATGCGCCGTAAGTTGTCCAGTGTGAGTCGGTGTTATGATAAATCTTATATCCCTTACCGTCGTTTTTATGAGCTTTGAATGAGTCGAGGGGATATACGACGGTGGCTCCACACCCCTCGGCAATCGACTTAAAGGAATCAAATATCGACTCGCCCGTTGCCGCGGAGTATCCGTCGGGAACAGTCTCGGGATATACAGAGGCGGACGACGGAACTATTAAATATATTATCTTCGCACCTACCGAATTTGCCGCTTCAACATTTCTGCTGATATTCTGTTTAGCCGCATTTTTCATCGACTGACTTACCTTACCCGACAGCGAATAAACAAGCAAAGAGCTGTAAAAGTGCATCATGCTGTTTTTGCCGAACACCGGCATATAGTCGTCGCTTTCCATCAGGTTATTCATCTGCTTGTATTTTACCTGCTTTGTCACAGCGGAAGAGGTGCTTCCGTCGTTTGAAACCTGATATACGGAAAGAGTGCAGTCTGCTTTTATTTTGACCTGTCCGATATAGTAACCGCCGTTGTTATTATAGTCGGGATATATCTTCTCCTGGTTTGCTCCGCCGGTTACAAGCATATAATCACAGTCTGACGCGCAGGTTCCGCCGACTATATATACTCCCGTCGCAACAGGAGCGCATATTGTCACCTTAAAGTTGACGCTTGATGTCGGATTGCTCGGAGGAAGCGAAACGGTATTATCCGAGCCCGGCGTTTGGTCACTTCCGCTCGATGAGGGCGTGTTGCCGCCTCCGCCGTTGCCGCCTCCGCCGTTGCTGCTCACAGGGGAGTCTGCATTTGTGCTGTTATCGCCATTGTAACTGTC
>CAMGCN010000173.1 GCA_946040935.1 uncultured Clostridia bacterium
ATTATATTATACTACAAAAAACTTCTTTTTTCTATATTTTTATGAAAAAAAGGGAGTACAGCAGAGCGAGAGCCGTGCAAATTAACGCACAACAGGCTTTTTGAAAGATATATTTCTTTACCGAAAGTCCCGACGGAATGAGGAAAGCCGCCGTTTGTGCGTGTACGCACAGTCCCGACCAGCCGACGGCAAAAGCGCAAAGGACGAAAGCGGCTCTTCCGCCAAGCACGGCGCCCGTGCTGACGCCCGATGTCACTTCGAGCAGAGCGCAAAGAAGGGCGGAAAAATATTTTGAGCTTAAGATAGGTGAGGCGACAGAGAAAATGCACTTATTCAATACCGAGAAAAATATTACGAACGCACATACGCTCAAAGTTCCCGATAGGGCGTCGCGCACTCCTGCCGTCAGGTCGGGATTGAATTTCACGACTCTTCGGCTGTATTCTCTCTTTCTCGGCTTTCCTATTGAGAGAATGACTCCGAGTATCAGAGCGGATATCACTTCTATTATGTATATCGCAACGCCCAGCATGTAGTCGCAAAGAAGACTTCCCACTCCTGCGATGACAAAGGCGGGGCCTGTATTATTGCAAAAGGCGCATAGCCTTTGAGCTTCCTCTTTTTCGCATAGGCCCTCGCGGTACAGTGAGGCGGAGGTTTTAGCTCCCACGGGGAATCCTGCGGCAAGTCCGATAAAAAATGCCGCGGCGCCGTTTCCGTCTATTGCGAAAAGGTATGTAAAAGGTACTCTTACAGCTCTTCCGATAAAGCAGGCAAGGCCCGACGATACTATGAGCGAAGATATGACCATATACGGAAACAGCGCGGGTATCACGGTTTTATAGCACATAATGAGAGCGTCTTCGACAGCGGCCGCGGCAGAGGGCGGATCTTTCAGTAAAAAGCCGCCTAAAAGGAATATCGCGCACCATGTTACGCCGACCGTGTATTTTGTTTTTGACGAATTAATTTTAATCCCTCCGCATAGTGTGTTAATACATTATATTTTTGTATATTCGGTGGTATTCGGTGAAAAGAAATTTTATAAAACGCGCGGCGAGCGCCGCCGCGGATGCCGTGAGCATGGTATCATCCTTTGAGATGATTTCCGGAAACGACCTTCTTATACACGGAGCAAAAAAGGTGATAGAGTATGGTAATGACCGTATAGTGCTTCGCCTCTGCGACCTGCGGCTTTCCGTTTCGGGAAGTAATCTCACTATGAAAAGCTACTATGACGGCACGGTGCGGATTTGCGGCGAGATAAGGACGGTAAGCTTTGAAGACAAGCGTAGTTGAGAGAATAGCTAATTATATTTACGGCTACTGTACGGTAAAGGTTTCGGGATATCCCGAGAGGGCGCTGAGCGCGATGCTCGAGTCGGGAATAAACTATTGGGATTTGCGCCGGGAGGATGACTGTATCATTCTCTCTTTGCCGCAAAGGCAGCTGAAAAGTCTGAAACGCCTTCTCGATGAGCATTCCTGTACAATAGTACAGGTTGTAATGCGCGGCGCCATGTCGAGCGCAAAAAGGCATGTCCGTCCCGGAATAATCGTCGGGGCATTGATTTTTTGCGCTGTTTTATGGGCGTCTACCTGTTTTATATGGGATATTTCCGTTTCGGGAAATACATCAATGACCGATTGGGAGGTTATAGACAGCTTTAAGGAATACGGAGTGAAATACGGCGCGTTCATACCGTCGCTTTCTTTTGAAAAGATATGCATTGATTATGTGACAGACTCGGACGATATCGCGTGGGCGTCTGTCAATATGTCGGGCACCCGCGCGGATATTGTCGTTCGGGAGAGAAATGACGGGGGCGGCGCGTGGGAAAGCGACACGCCGTCAAATCTGATTGCCGCAGAGGACGGACAGATCCGTCGCTTTTGTGTATGGAGCGGCGAGGCGTGTATACACCTCGGGGACGTGGTGAGAAAGGGGGATCTTCTCGTTTCGGGAATAAACGATATAGTAAACAAGCAGAGCGGCGAGGTTCTGGGATATGCGCTTGACCGTTCTTTCGGCAATGTTTACGCCGAGGTGTACCGAGAATATACTGTCGACGTGCCTCTTGAATATGAGGTAAAAACGTATACAGGGAAGGAATTTACCGAAAAAAGCTATAAATTTTTCACAAAAGGCGTGAAATCTTTCTCAAACAGTAGAAAAATTGACGGGTTTTATGATAAAATAGAAAATGAAGACAGAGTTATGCTTTTCGATATACTCAAACTTCCGATTTTCCGAACGACCTGCGTGTATAAGGAATATAAGAGTGAAAAGACTCTTTTGAGCGAAGAGCAGGCATCCGAACTTGCCGAGGCGAAAATGATGAAGCTCTTAAGCGAGGAGCTTGTCGGGTGTGAGCTTGAAAAGCGAACATTTAACGGAAATCTCGAAAACGGCGTATACACTCTGAAATGCAGTGTGTATTGTATAGCGGATATAGCAAAAGAAGTGGGGATAGGTAATGGCGCAGAAGACAGTAATGACCGACAGTATAGCGCAGATAACTGAAATATTCGGCGCGTTCGACTCAAACGTAAGAGAGCTTGAGTCGGCGTTCGGCGCGCAGATAGTGAACCGCGACGGAGCGGTAGTGATAAACGGTGAGAGCGACGCAGTGGAAAAGACGGCGCGCGCACTTGAATATCTAAAGCATATTTACACCATAAACGGTACTGTGAACGAACAGAATGTCGAGTATCTTATCGGCATGATAAACGACTCAAGAGAGGACGAGCTGTCCGAACTTGACGACGACACGGTGTGTATAACGACAAAGGGAAAGCCCGTAAAGGCAAAGACAGTCGGACAGAAACGGTATGTGGGGCTTATAAAGAAAAACACCGTTGTAATAGGCGTAGGACCTGCGGGAACGGGTAAAACTTTTCTGGCTGTCAGCATGGCGGTAACGGCGCTTCGTTCAAAGGCGGCAGAGAGAATCATACTGACAAGACCTGCGATAGAGGCAGGGGAAAATCTCGGTTATCTTCCCGGTGATTTGCAGAGTAAGATAGACCCTTATCTTCGCCCTCTTTACGACGCGCTTTATGAAATGCTCGGTCAGGAGACAACGGCAAAGCATATTGAGCGCGGTACTATTGAGATAGCGCCCCTTGCGTATATGAGAGGAAGAACGCTCGATAACTCGTTTATAATACTTGACGAGGCGCAGAACACTTCGCCCGAGCAGATGAAGATGTTCCTGACGCGTTTGGGGAATAACTCAAAGGCGGTGGTGACGGGAGACCTGACGCAGACTGACCTGCCGCGAGGTAAAAAGAGCGGACTTTCAGACGCGATACCTGTGCTCGAGGGAATAGACGGAATCGCCGTTCATCATTTTACAGACCGGGATGTTGTCAGACATAAGCTTGTTCAGAAAATAATTCTCGCATATGAAAAACGGGATAAGGAAGCAAGAGAAAAGAGAAGATGAACAGAATATA
>CAMGCN010000174.1 GCA_946040935.1 uncultured Clostridia bacterium
GACACAGACGATCTCCTCGACAGAATAGGCTTCCGTAAAATAGAGGTTGCAAAGAAGAAGATACTGCTCAACGGAAAAGAGATATATATAAAGGGCGTAAACCGTCACGAGGAGCATCCCGACTGGGGCTTTGCCGTTCCTGCACAAATAAATAAACGCGATATAGAGATAATCAAAAATATGAACTGCAACGCGATACGCGGTTCCCACTATCCAAACTCCCGTATTTTCATGGATATGCTTGATAAAGAGGGAATACTCTTTTACGGTGAGATACCTATGTGGGGCTTTTCGGCAGATCGGATGGCAGATCCAGTAGTTTTGGAACGGGGACTTAATATGCACAGAGAAATGACCGAGCAGTATTATAACCACCCGTCTGTCGTCATGTGGGGACTGAACAACGAATGTGCCACAAATACAAGCGAGGGGCGAAAGCTGTGTAAGGTATATGCAGAGCATCTGCGTAAGAAGGGCGGCAACCGCCTTATCACCTTTGCTTCAAATGTGATCGAAACAGATATCTGCCTCGACCTCGTCGATGTAGTTTCGGTAAATAAATACATAGGCTGGTACGGGGAAGATCTGTCGGGTTGGAAAAAGTTTATACCTTGGCTTCGCACACGTCTTGCCGATGCAGGCGTGCCCGATAAACCGATAATACTTTCCGAGTACGGCGCGGCAGCCGTTTACGGCTACACGAGCTTTGACGAAGGCAAATGGTCGGAGGAATACCAGGCGAAACTGCTGTGCGAAGTAAGCAAGCTGTGTGCAAACGAGCCGGGAATAGTCGGAACATACACATGGCAGTACTGCGATATCCGTTCAGAAAACGAGCTGAACCGAGCTCGCGGATATAACAACAAAGGCCTCGTAAACGAGTATCGCAGGCCAAAGCTCGCATACTACGCGATGAAAGAGCTTTACGGCAGGATAAAATAACTAATATAATAAAAAAACGCCCGTCAGGGCGTTTTTTACATATCAAAATATCTTACCGCGTTGTTATAGCTAATATTCTGCACTATTTCTCCGAGCCGCGCAAGGTCAGACGTATACTCCCCTGCCTCTACCCATGTGCCTATAAGATTGCATAGAATACGGCGGAAATACTCATGTCTTGTATATGACAGGAAAGAACGGGAATCGGTCAGCATACCCACAAACTTGCTGAACAAGCCGAGATTTGCAAGAGCCTTCATCTGTGCTTCCATGCCGTCGCGCTGGTCGTTAAACCACCATCCGCTTCCAAGCTGGAGCTTGCCCGGGATATCCTTTGCAAAATTTCCGAGCATTGTGGCAAGGACGTAGTTGTCTCTCGGATTCAAGGAATAGAGTATTGTTTTGGGAAGTTCATTTGCTTCCTCCATTGCGTCAAGCAAAGCCGAAAGAGGACGTGCTATTTGAACGTCGTCTATTGAGTCAAAGCCCGTATCAGGGCCGAGCAGCTTGAACATACGGGTGTTGTTGTCACGGAGCGCCGCCATATGAAGCTGCATAGTCCAACCGCGTTTTGAATACTCGTGCGAAAGATAAAGCATAAGCTCGGTCTGATATGCCTCCGCGTCCTCCGCGCTGACGGGAGCGCCTGCCATATACAGCGCAACTATACGGTCAAGTTCAGCCGTATTTGCCCTGCGGAAGGGGGGAGCCTGAAACGCATGATCGCTCAGGCGGCAACCGTTTTCATGGAAAAATTCAATTCTCTTTTCAAGCGCGCAAACAATATCTTCAAAATTGTGTATTTCAACCTTTGAAACTTCAGAAAGCTTTTCAAGATATTCCCTTGTCGGACGCAAAACCTTGTCGGGACGGAAAGCAGGAAGGACCTTTGTATGCATAGTCGTGTCCTCTCGAATCAAACGGTGATTTTCCAGGTCGTCTATCGGGTCGTCGGTCGTGCATATATGCGTAACATTCGATTGCTCGATTATTTTTCTTACGCTCAAGCCTCCGCGTAAAACAGCGTTCGCCCTTTCATAGATTTCGGGCGCGGTTTTTTCATTCAGTTCCGTGTCAATTCCGAAATATCTTTTAAGTTCAAGGTGTACCCAGTGGTACATCGGGTTGCCGATACATTCGGGCACGGTTTTCGCAAAAGCCTCAAAACGCTCATAATCGCTCGCGTTTCCCGTGATGTACTTCTCGTCAATTCCCATTGTACGCATGAGCCGCCACTTGTAGTGGTCGCCGTACAGCCATACCTGTGTGATGTTATCAAACGATGTGTCGTCCTTTATTTGAGAGGGTATCACATGGCAGTGATAATCGTAAATCGGCATTTTCGCCGCGTATTCATGATACAGAATTTTCGCCGTATCATTCTGAAGCATAAAATCTTCATCCATAAATTTTTTCATATCGATACTCTTTCTTATTCCTCCTGTGAGGATATCTTTCCGAGTATTAATTATAAGTTTTTTTATTGTAATAGTCAACCGTTTTTACAGTTTTCAAATATCTTTGTGCGGAGCGCTTGACTTTTACTCTTTTTTTATTATATAATTATGCCATGGAAAATGTAAAAGAAATAGTAAAAACCATAGAAAAACGCCTTAACGGCATACACATAGGAGTCATGGACGGTGAGAGCGAACCGGTTTTGCTCATATCCGCCGATTATCCGGGAGTATGGCTCGAACATGTATATGACTCACTTATGTACGCGCGCCTTTATGAAGGAAACGAGCACATAGCGGAAAATACCGTGCGTTTATTTATAAAGCACCAAACACCCGAGGGACAGTTTCCCGCCCTCGTTGCAAAGAACGGCTCGAAGAGCTACAACCAAATACAAGAGTGCGTTTCTTTTGCCCGTCTTTCATACGATATATACTCGTTGCGAAAGGACAAAGCTTTTCTTCGAGAGATTTACAACGCATGCTCTCGGTGGGACGAGTGGCTGTGCAGAAACCGTATGACGCTCGGCAAAGGACTCATCGAGCAGTTTGTGGGTTTTGACACGGGGCACGACAACAGCTCCCGTGCAGACGGTCTCACTTATCGCGGCAACTACCGTGTCAACGGCGCAGGAATGAACGCATCTGTATTCCCTCCCGATGAAAAAACAGCGCCGCTTATAGCGGTGGATATGAACTGTAATCTGTACGCCTCACGCCGTGCCCTCGCACGAATGGCGCGCGAGCTCGGCTGTGAAGAAAGCGCAAAAGTATGGGAAAGCAAGGCAAGAGAGATAAAAAACCGCCTCTTTGAATATTGCCTTGACCGTGATGACGCTTTCTTCTACGATTTGAATAAAGATATGACAAAGCGCAAATATCTCTCCTGCACGGTATTTCATCTTTTTATGGAGAGGGTGCTCGACCCGACCGAAGATAAATCGCTTATAGACGAGATATACGACCGTCACATAAATAACGAAAAGGAATTCAAAACTCCCTACCCCTACC
>CAMGCN010000175.1 GCA_946040935.1 uncultured Clostridia bacterium
GGTAAAACATGAAAACAAAAGGACAGAATACAGTTGCCTTTATATTGGCGATTGTAATTATCGCAGGTCTTTTGTATGTTTCTGCTTTCGGCGTCGGCGACTACTTCGGCGGCGTTTTCACAGAGGGCACGATACGTCAGGGACTTGACCTCGCAGGCGGAACGAGAATCGTTTACGCCGCAGAGGAGGGGGCAAACCCCGGCGATTCCGAGCTTGACTCGGTTGAAAACGTGCTTCGTACACGTCTTGACGCGCTCGGATATACCGAGGGTACGGTAACCCGCGCCGGAAACAATCAGTTTGTTGTTGAAATACCCGGCGAATCCAACACAGACGAAGCGGTTGAGTCTCTCGGCTCGACGGCAAAGCTCGAGTTCAGAAACGCCGACGGCGAAGTTGTCCTCGAGGGAGGCGATATTGTTAAGGCAGAGTACGCATACGGCGATCCGACAAACGCGGGAACCTCGTCCTACTACATATCGCTCAAGCTGAGCGACGAGGCGGTGGACAAGTTCTCTGAAGCAACAGGAAAAGCGGCGGCCGCAGGAACAGACAAAAACTATATAGCAATATACCTTGACGAAACAGAGATTTCAAAGCCCTCCGTTTCCGAAAAGCTCACGACAAGCGATGTTGTGATTACGGGTAACTACACAAAGGACGAGGCGAAAAATCAGGCGGCGCTTATCTCCTCGGGTAAGCTCGCGTTCGCACTCGACGTCGAGCAGACCGAGATTGTAACGGCTACGCTCGGCAGCAACGCGCTTTCCCGCAGCTTGTGGGCAGGACTTATCGGTATCATTCTCGTAATGCTCTTTATGATAATCTTCTACCGTTTGCCCGGACTTATGGCGTCTCTTGCTCTCATGCTTTATATGGCGCTCACGGGACTCGCGCTCAATATATTCAAAGTAAACCTTTCTCTTGCCGGCATCGCCGGAGTTGTCCTCGCGATAGGTATGGCGGTTGACGCAAACGTCGTCATCTTCGAGCGTATAAAGGACGAGATAAAGAAAGGCAAGACTGTCGGCTCCTCCATAAAGGCCGGCTTCCACAACGCGACGAGCGCGGTATTCGACTCCAACATTACGACTATAATCGCTTCGATAGTGCTCTATATCTTCGGTACAGGCAGCGTTAAGGGCTTTGCCGTTACGCTTCTTATCGGCGTTATACTTTCTTTCGTTTCCGCGGTTTTCGTCACAAGATTCTTCATCGACCGTCTTGTAGGAATGGGAGCTACCAAGCCTGTACTTTACGGTGTTAAAGAGGAGGCAGAAAACAAATGAAAAATTTTAACTTCATTAATAAAAGAATAGTATTCTTCATCATCGCCGCAGTTATGGTTGCCGCGTCGGTAGTTTCCATGGCTGTACGCGGATTCAATCTCGACACCGACTTTGTCGGCGGCACGGCACTTTACTATGAGCTGGGTGAGGACCTCACCGACAGCGCGAGCGCCGAAATCCAGGCTATATACAATGAAAAGGCCGGAACGAGCGCAACGGTCAGGACGGCGACCGACGCAAAGGGAAATATACAGGTCGTTATAACCTCGACAGAGCTCACGACAGAGCAGATAGCCGATGTGAAAACGGCAATGAGCGAAAAGTTTGAAAACAGCGCTTTTAACGAGCAATCGTCCGTCGGCGAAACGGTCAGCAAGGAGCTCAGATCCTCTGCTATAAAGGCGGTCATCATCGCTATAATCCTTATGCTTATCTACATATGGATTCGCTTTGACTGGCGAAGCGGTCTTTCGGCTATTCTCTGCCTTGCACATGATATTGTTATCATGCTCGGCGCATATTCCATTCTCGGAATAAATATGGATTCGACCGTCATCGCCGCGCTTCTGACGATACTCGGTTACTCTATCAACGCGACGATCATTGTTTTCGACCGTGTAAGAGAGAATAATAAAAATTACTCAAAGCTTCCCTTTGCGGAAAATGCCAACAACGGCGTAAGACAGACGATTACCCGTTCTATCAACACAACTCTTACCACACTGTTTACGATTGGTATGATTTACATCCTCGGCGTTCAGAGCATAAGAAACTTTGCTCTGCCGATTATCGTAGGTATAGTTGCAGGTCTCTTCTCGTCCGTTTGCCTTGCTACCAACTTCTGGGTACTCTTCAAGGGCAAAAAAGCTTTTGAAGCTCCAAAAAAGGGCAAATAATTTAACCGAATGAAAAAACCTCCGCAAAGCTCGAGCGAGCTTTGCGGAGGATTTTTATCTTGAACGGCCGTTTCTGTGCTTCTGTGAAGCGTTAAAAAAGTCCGACCGACGAAAAAAGGGCGTGAAAGGACAAAAGGAACGGCGCGTTTCTCTTTTTTTGCGGCATTCGTGACGGTTGCTGTTTATTTTTGCGGGAAAATGTGATACAATACCAAAAGACTGCCGAAAATATCCGCCGCAGGCTTTGCGTGTATGGATTTTTTTGGTATACGCCTCGGAGGTCTTGCAATGACAATGTTTTTTACGGCTTTATTTACCGTGCTTACCTTTCTCGGGTATGCCGTGCCCGGGTTTATTTTTACACGCACGGGAATGATAAAAGGCGAACACATTGCCTCATTTTCAAAGGTGCTTATATATGTCTGTTCGCCCTGTCTTGCCGGGGTGTCGGTCATGCGTGCGGAGTTTACTTCAGAGTCTGTCAAAGACATGCTTTATTTTACTCTCGCTGTGCTCATCGCATTTTTCGTTATGATGTTCGGCTACTTTTTCATCATGAAAAAGAAAAGCGATGAAAATGTGAAGTATCGCGTGGGAAACATCGCCTGCTGTTTCAGTAACTGCGCCTTTTTCGGAGTTCCCGTTATAGAAAATCTTTTTCCCGGCAGGGAAGACCTTATAATTTATACGGCGATTTTTTCTCTTATAATGAATATGGTAGGATGGACGGTGGGAAGCGCGCTTCTTACGCGCGACAAAAAATACATAAGATTAAAAAACATTATCTTAAATCCCGTACTTTTCGGCTTCGCCGCAGGTCTTATTTTCAGCTTTTCACCTTTTCCGCTGCCGGCAAGGATTTATGATATGATATCTCTGCTCGGAAAGATGACGACGCCCATGTGTATGCTCATACTCGGTATGCGGCTGGGCACGTCAAAAATACGGGAGGTATTTACCGGCGCTTTTCAGTATATACTCGTCGCCGTAAATCAGATAGCCTTTCCTCTTTTGGCATACGGTATTTCCCTCTGCCTGCCGGGCGGAGACTATATGAAATATACCATTTGTATTTTGTGTTCATGTCCCGTCGCGAGCGTCGTGCTCAACTACTCCGAGCTTGTCGGCGCAGGGCAAAAGGACTCGGCCAAGGTCGTGCTTATCGGCTCGCTTTTGTCAGTAATCACCATGCCGTGTATGACGCTGATTCTCCCCATATAAAGA
>CAMGCN010000176.1 GCA_946040935.1 uncultured Clostridia bacterium
GTGCGGTCGGGGTTTCACGTGAAACGGTAGTGGGGCGCGCGAACGGGGTTTCACGCGAAACGATAGAGGGCGTGCGGTCGGGGTTTCACGTGAAACGGTAGTGGGGCGCGCGAACGGGGTTTCACGTGAAACGGCATGCCTCTCCCTTGTTTTTTGTTTTTCCCTTACTGTTTGGGAATAGTTATAGTCAAAGTTATATTCCCGTCTGTATCACTCTTTGAACTTGTCGCTTGTATTCCGGCGTTTTTGAGCACGCTCACCGCCTTATCAATGGAATTATAAAAAAGCCGCAGGTCCTTGATTACTGTTTTATGCTTTCCGCGTGAAACAGAATCGGCGTTAAGCTCTCTTTCAACAAGCTCCTCTGTCGCCGCCACATTAAGATTTCTCTCTGCCGCCGCCTCGACAATTTTGCTTCGGCGGGCAGGGTCGGAAATTCTCAGAAACGCACGTGCGTGCCGCTCGGTCATACCCCGGGATATTATTACATCCCGTTCATGCGGAGTCAGGCGAAGTATCCGCAATTTGTTTGCGATAGAGGATTGGGAACAGCAGAGTCGGGCGGCGATCTGCTCTTGAGTCATATCATATATACGGATAAGGGCGGCAATGGCGTTTGCCTGTTCAAACATGTTAAGGTTTTCTCTCTGAATATTCTCTATTATGGCAAGCTCGGCAGAGCGCTTTGAATCTGCGTTGATAATAAGGCAGGGCACGTGCGTCATGCCTATCATTATCGCCGCGCGAAGCCGACGCTCTCCTGCGACAAGCTGAAAAAGGCCTCCGTCGAGTTGGTCGTCGTCCATTATTCGCCTCACCGAAAGAGGTTGCAGCATACCGTACTGACGCAGACTCTCGGCAAGGCGCAGTATGGCATCGTCTTCAAAAGTCTTTCTCGGCTGTGCGGGGTTAGCGCAAATCCTGCTGACTTCAATAGTATGGACTCTCCCGTATTCAAGTCTTGCTTTAAGCGCCTGCTCGCGCGTCTTCAGGATACGTACCTGTTCCCGAAGCGCGTCACGTTCTCTCGTTGGTCCCAAAATTATCACCTCGATACCATTATGCCATTTTTTGCCACAATAAACAGTCGAAGCCTGTCGGAGAGATAAAAAAATAACGAGGAAAGAGAAATAACCGAAACAACCGGGAGACAGAAACGGCGGAGGATGAGAAATAACGGCAAAAAGAGAAAATCAATCTTGCGGCAAAGAACCGCAAAACAAACGTTAGAGCAAACAAGCGTTAGAGCAAAACAATCCCTCGTTCAGCTTCGCCGGCAAATCCCCTTTTTTAGATAGCCGGTCGGCGCGTGCCGGCAAATCCCCATACTCAAGCGCGCCGTTCGGAGGGATCTTTTAACGGCAAAGGTCTATATGAAACCTCACCCGAACCCGCCGCTTATCGGGGGCTTTCGGAAACCAACAGAAAAGCCGCGGCAACTGCCGCGGCTTTTCAACTGTATTAGTTCAAATTTTCAATCTGTATTCATTATAATAGTTTCAGCCTGTTTTCTCCAATATTTTCCCAAACCGTTTTCTTCAAAATTATCTCATTACGTTTAAGTGTATTGAGTTTTCCTCGACCTCGTCCGCACCGAAGATATCATAATCCACTCTGTCGTAAAGGTAGGCTTTATGAAGTCCCGAATAGCTTGTTGTGGTAAATGCAAAATTCGGATCGAGCTCTTCAAAGGCAAGCGGCTCTGTATAGACATTAAGGCATTGATTGATAACGTCGAGCATATCGCTTTTCAGCATGATGATCCTGCCGTCATAGCTTTCGTTAGGCATGGTAACCATTTTTACATTTGCAAGGTCTGTTTTCAGCACCTGTGTTGCAAAGTAAACACAGTTTTCAAAGGTGAGATTTGTCTGCACGTCGTTAAATCCGACCTGAACCAGGCTTGAAAGAACCGACGGGTCTGTTACGTTCTCCTTAAGCTGAGCAAGAAGCGCGGATATGAATATCTTTTGCACGTTCATTCTGCCTAAATCTGCGTCTGCATATGTGTGGCGGTTTCTGACCATACACATGGCGTCATAACCCGAAAGAGTCTGCGTCCCCGCTTTTAAGTGAATATATAGATTCTGCTCGGGATCTTCATAGTTCATGTCGCACGGGACGTCCACCTCGACTCCGCCCATAGCGTCCACCACATCCTGAAATGCCTCAAGGTCGACAAGAACATAAAAGTCTATCTTTACGCACATATTGGACTCTATAAATCCGCAGAGCTCATCCATGCCGTCGCTTCGTCTTCCTGTCTTATCCGACTTATCCGAATAGTTATAACCTGCGGCAAAGACAGAGTTTATCTTGCTGAAGCTGTAAGTCCAGTCGATATAGGTGTCGCGCGGAATCTGCACCACATTGATATTCCCGTTTGCCACGTCGTAATTTATGAGCATTATTGTATCGGTATTGTTTCCCGTATCGTCGTTAAGTCCGACAACGAGAAAATTAAAGGTCTTCTCCCGTCTGTCACCGTCGAGAACGGGAAGTCCCGTTTCGCTGTTGATATTTTCGGAGGTCGGGCTGACTGTCGGCTCCCAGTGCGTATCTATAGCTCCCAAAAGAGCGTCTTTGATAAACAGGCTCCACATAATCGAAAAGACAATGCAGACAGAAGCGATAATAATCACAACTGTTAAAAACTTTTTCCATAGAGGAGTTTTCCTGCGCGCGCCGCCCTTTGTTTTGTTTGTTCCCTGTCCGAGCAGTTCTTCTCTGCTCGCTCCGACAGGTCTTGCCGCGTCGTTTGTATGCACTATTTTTTTTGTAGGTTTTGATGTAAACCTCTGTGCTTCGTTTGCGTTATTTATTCTGTTGTCATTATTCGATATATTATTCACGTTATTTCCTCGCGCTTATTTGTTTGTGTCGATAAGGGGGATAAACTTTATGAAATACTCTACTCCCGAGTAAACAGTCATAAAGGTCATCGCCGCCACAAAAATATAGGAGAGATAAGGAATACCGCCGTAATAGCCGTAAAATACAGGCTCGGCAATACAGACAATCACACAGAGCATCTGGGTTACCGTTTTTATTTTGCCTGACATCTGCGCCGCGATAACCTTACCGTTCTTTCCCGAAATGACAAGGCGCATACTCGTCACCGCAAGCTCGCGCAGCATAACGATAAACGCCGCCCACACGAATATACGGCAGAAGAGAGAGTCGCCCTTTGTCTCAAAGGTATAGAAAAGAATGGAAAGAAGCGCGCCGAAAATCATCAGTTTATCGGCAAGGGGATCCATGAATTTACCGAAATCAGTCACAATTCCTCTTTTTCTCGCGATTTTTCCGTCGAGCAAATCCGTTAAGGAAGCAATAATGAATATGGCGATCGCCGTAAGTCTCGCCGCCGTGTCGCCGACAGCCTCATAA
>CAMGCN010000177.1 GCA_946040935.1 uncultured Clostridia bacterium
ATAGCGTAGCGTCTCGTGGGCTCGGAGATGTGTATAAGAGACAGGCTACGGGAAGCCACTGTCACTTTGAGGTGAGAAAGAACGGTGCAGTACAGAATCCTATGAGCTACTTAACTCAACCGTGATATGCATCGGCGGCGGACGGCTTTTAGGAGGAAATGATGAAAAAGAGAATATCGCTTCCCATGATGGTGCTTATCGCATTTTGCGTTGCGGCGGTGACTTTTGAGAGCACTTATATATTTTGTGTGACAAAGGCTAAACTCGGGGAAGACGAATTCAAAAATGAAAAGCTCGCTTATGTTGATAAGCTGTACAGAGAGAGATTTATCGGCGATATTGACGAGGATAAACTCACCGATTATTTGATACGGGGATATCTCGTCGGAGCAGGTGAAAGATTCGGCGGTTATTACACTGCGGATGAGTACGCGGTATATCTTTCCGATGTCTCGGGAAGCTCTGTCGGTATAGGCGTTACCGTTTCATATGACGAGCAAACGGGTCTCGCGCTTGTTTCAGAGGTTACGGAGGGCGCTCCCGCACAAAGAGCAGGCATAACGCCGGGAGACCTTATATCAAAGGTGAACGGAGAGTCGTGTAAGGAGCTCGGCTACTACGATGCCGTCACGGCTATAAAAGGCGAAGAGGGAACAGACGTTTCTGTCACGGTACTTCGCGACGGGAAAGAGATAACATTCGATATTACGCGTGAGCAGATAAAAGAGCAGTGCGTATACTATCATAAATACGCAGATACGGATATAGGCGTCATTCGTATAACCCGGTTTGCCACGGTCGCCTCCGAACAGTTTGCGGACGCGCTCAATATTCTGAAATCGAACGGCGCGAGAAAACTCGTCTTCGACTTGAGAGACAATCCGGGCGGAGATCTTGACAGCGTAACGTCTATACTCGATTTGCTTTTACCTGAGGGAAAGCTCGTTATAACTACAGATAAAAACGGTAATGAGACCGTAGTTTCAAAATCCGACGCACAAGAAACGGATATGCCGATGGCGGTTATCGTAAACGGTAACTCTGCGTCGGCGTCAGAGCTGTTTGCGGCAAATATCAGAGACTATGACAAAGGTAAGATAATAGGAGAGACAACATACGGTAAAGGCACTATGCAATCGTCTGTTCCTCTGCCCGACGGCTCGTGTATAATGATATCTAACTATAAATTTGCCTCGGCTTCGGGGATAAACTATGACGGCGTCGGCATTACGCCCGATATAGAGGTAAAACCTAACGACTTGCTTACTCAAAACGGCGTTACGGGAATTGATGAAAAAGATGATAACCAGCTGACGGCAGCTGTCGAATATTTAACAAAATTAAACTGAAAGGCAAAAAAGGCAATGGCTAAAGAAATTATAGTAACCGAAGAGGGACTTAAAAAGCTCGAGGATGAGCTTCACTATCTCAAAACGGTAAAGAGAAAAGAAGTCGTTGAGGCGATAAGAGTGGCTCTCGGATTCGGCGACCTTTCCGAAAACAGCGAATATGACGAGGCAAAAGATGAACAGGCAAAGACAGAGGCGAGAATCGAGGAGCTCGAGGAAACGCTTAAAAATGTCAAGCTCGTCACCGAATCGGACGTTAAGACGGAAAAGGTCAATGTCGGAAACAAGGTTAAAGTTTTCAATGAAAAATATAATGAGGAATGTGAATATATAATCGTCGGCTCAACGGAAGCGGATCCCATAAAAAATAAAATCTCCGATCAGAGCCCGATAGGACTCGCACTTGTCGGCCTGAAGGTCGGACAGACGGCGAAGGTGGAAACTCCCCGCGGAGCTATGAAGTTAAAGGTGCTTGAAATAACCAAATAAAGGATAAGACAATGGCAGAAGAAATTTTGAGAGAAAACGAAGAGTTATCGGAACAGGAAATGTCCGAGATAGTGAAGGTGCGCCGTGACAAGCTCGCCGCTTTGGTCGAGGCGGGTAAGGACCCGTTTGTCCGCACCAAATACGACTATGACGCATATTCCTCGGATATTAAGGGAAATTTTGAAAAATATGAGGGCAAAACGGTAAAAATCGCCGGCAGAATGATGAGCCGCCGCATTATGGGTAAGGCTTCTTTTGCGGGTTTTCGCGACCGTAACGGAAATATACAGATTTATGTTCGGCGTGACGATGTCGGAGAGGAAGAGTATGCCGATTTCAAAAAATGGGATATCGGAGATATCGCGGGCATTGAGGGTTATGTCTTCAAAACAAAGACAGGTGAAATATCTATCCACGCGACAAAGCTCACCTTACTTACAAAATCTCTGTTGCCTCTTCCCGAGAAGTTTCACGGACTTACCAATACCGAAACGAGATACCGTCAGCGTTATCTCGACCTTATAGTAAACCCCGAGGTTAAAGATACGTTTATTAAACGCTCGCTTATTATACGTGCGATAAGAAATTATCTTGACTCGCAGGGCTTTATCGAAGTTGAGACGCCTATGCTCGTCGCGAATGCAGGCGGCGCCGCAGCTCGTCCCTTTGAAACTCATTTCAATGCCTTAAATGAGGATTTGAAATTAAGGATTTCTCTTGAACTATACTTAAAGCGCCTTATAGTCGGCGGCATGGACAGAGTCTATGAAATAGGCAGAGTCTTCCGTAACGAGGGACTGGATACAAGGCACAATCCGGAGTTCACGCTTATGGAGCTTTATCAGGCGTACACCGACTACCACGGAATGATGGATTTGACGGAAAATCTCTACCGTCATGTCGCGCAAACCGTGCTCGGAACGACAAAGATTTCTTATAACGGCATAGAAATGGACTTGGGCAAGCCGTTTGAGAGAATAACAATGGTTGACGCAGTAAAGAAGTATGCAGGCGTCGATTTTAACGAGATAACGAGCGACGAGCAGGCAAAAGCCGTAGCAAAAGAAAGAGGAATTGAGTTTGAGGAAAGACACAAGAAAGGCGACATACTCAATCTATTTTTTGAGGAATTCGTCGAGGGAAACCTCATTCAGCCGACGTTCTTAATGGATCATCCGGTTGAGATCTCGCCTCTTACAAAGAGGAAGCCCGACAATCCCGACTATGTTGAGCGATTTGAGTTCTTTATGAACGGCTGGGAAATGGCAAACGCTTACTCGGAGCTTAACGACCCGATAGATCAGCGCGAACGGTTTAAGGCACAGGAGGAGCTCCTCGCCAATGGCGACGAAGAGGCAAATCATACAGACGAAGATTTCCTCGCCGCGCTTGAATACGGCATGGCTCCGACAGGAGGCATCGGATTCGGCATAGACCGTATGGTCATGCTCCTCACCGACTCTTCGGCAATAAGAGACGTTTTATTGTTCCCGACAATGAAGTCCTTACCGAACGACAAGTAAGAAAACCCCAGTATTT
>CAMGCN010000178.1 GCA_946040935.1 uncultured Clostridia bacterium
TACACCTAAGCCTTCGTCGGCAGCGTCAGATGTGTATAAGAGACAGCGGTATTATGGGTGATAAGGAACTCACGCTCACAGGTGTTATATCCAAGTTCAAGAGAAAGAAAAAAGTTAAGGAGGAAAAAGCAAATGTCTGAGAATATCCTCCATGTAGAAAATATTACTATGCAGTTCGGCGGCGTCGTCGCAGTAAATAATTTATCTCTCGACATAAATAAGGGACAAATCGTTGCTTTAATCGGACCGAACGGTGCAGGCAAAACTACGGCGTTCAACTGTATAACGGGCGTGTATGAGCCGACAAACGGGCTTGTCAGCTTTGACGGTAAGCCTATGGTGCGTAATCACCCGACAGGCAAAATGAAGAAACAGTACAAGGGCGAACATGCCGAAATGTATATTCATCCCGATCCTCTGACGCATAAAACCATCATTGCGCCGACGCCTGATAAAATCACAAAGCTGGGAATAGCGCGTACATTTCAGAACATCAGACTGTTTAAGAGTATGACTGTTTTTGAGAATGTAATCACGGCAAAACATATGCGTGCAAAGCAAAATGTTTTTTCTGCCACTTTCCGAGGCAATATGAAAGAAGAGCGCAGAATGCGCGATGAAACTATGACTCTGCTTGAAGAGCAGGGACTTGATAAGTATAAGGACGATATTGCAACCTCCTTGCCTTACGGACTTCAGCGCCGTCTTGAGATTGCACGCGCTCTTGCCACCTCGCCTCGTCTTTTGCTTCTTGACGAGCCTGCGGCGGGCATGAATCCGCAGGAAACTATTGAGCTTGCCGAGTTTATAAAGGAAATCAAAGATAAATATAATCTTTCGATATTCCTGATTGAGCATCATATGGATCTCGTAATGCGAATTTCCGACTATATTTACGTTATTGACTTCGGTAGTGAAATAGCGCGCGGAAAGCCGAGCGAGATTCAGAACAATCAGAAAGTAATTGACGCATATCTGGGGGTGACGGAAGATGAGTGAAATAATGCTCCAAGTAAAAGACCTCTTCGTCAGTTACGGCGGCATTGAGGCGGTAAAGTGTATTTCTTTTGACGTACCCAAAGGACAAATTGTCACGCTTATCGGTGCGAACGGCGCAGGGAAGAGCACAACCCTTAAAACAATAGCAGGTGTTGTAAAGCCTAAAAGCGCAAGTATTGTTTTCGAGGGAAATGATATTACCGGCAAAACTCCCGATTTTATCGTTAAAAACGGTATAACTTTAGTGCCTGAGGGCAGACGTGTATTTCCTAATTTAACGGTTAAGGAAAATCTCATAATGGGCGCGTATTTAAGAAAGGACAATCTTGACTCAGACTTCGAGTATGTTTACGGTCTTTTTCCGAGGTTAAAGGAGCGCAGCTGGCAGCTTGCAGGTACTCTTTCAGGTGGCGAACAGCAAATGCTTGCTGTCGCACGTGCGCTTATGAGCCGTCCTAAACTCATAATGATGGACGAACCCTCCCTTGGTCTTGCGCCCATTGTTGTAAAGAGTATTTTTGATATTATTAAACAGATAAATAAAGAGGGGATAACTGTCCTGCTCATAGAGCAAAACGCAAATATGGCCCTTCAATGCGCCGATACGGCGTACGTTCTTGAAACAGGTAATATTACTATGACGGGAACAGGCGCCGAACTTCTTTCAGACGATAGAATCAAGGAAGCATACCTCGGTAAAAAAGCAAATTAATACAAAAAATCCTTTCTGTGACGGCAGAGAGGATTTTGTCTTGTATTGCAAATTCAGTATGATTTTGATATAATTATCACATGGAAACAGAAAGAATTATTGCATATTTTTTGTGCATGCTGCTTGTTCTTGCGAGCAGAAGCGGTGTTATATTGCCGTGCGCCTTGCAAGATGATGAGTTGTGTGAGGTATCTGAAGCCGAAACAGAGCTTATTACCGAACCCGAGACAACCGAGCCGACTGAAACAGAGCCCGAGACAGCCGATGAGACAGAACCCGAGCCGACTGAAGCGGAGACGGTCGGGGAAACTGAGGAATATGTTGAAGAGGTGACAGAGCCTGAAACAGAACCGATATCTTATGTAGTTGGGACGTCATCGGCAGGCTATCCCATTGAGCGGGTAGACGGCATTACATATGTAGGAGGCGTGCTTATCGCAAATAAATCGTATTCCCTCCCGTCATGGTATAATGTCGGTGGTCTCACACCCGAAACAGAAGCGGCGTTTTCCGAGTTAAGCTCTGCCGCCGAACTTGAGGGATTATCTATATACTGTATCTCGGGCTTCCGTTCCTATCAGACGCAAAACAGCGTTTATTGGAATTATGTTTCGGCAGACGGTGCAGAACTTGCGGATACATACAGCGCACGTCCGGGACACAGCGAACATCAGACGGGACTTGCGCTGGATGTGAATTCTCTCTATACGTCGTTTGGAGACACCGCAGAGGGCAAATGGCTCGCCGAGCACTGTCATGAATACGGTTTTATTATTCGCTATCCGGCCGACAAGGTGGATATAACGGGCTATATGTATGAGCCGTGGCATATAAGATATGTCGGGAAATATATTGCAGGACAAATAAAAGCTCAAGGCATTTGCCTTGAGGAATATCTCGGTATTACATCTTGCTATGAATAAAAAAGAGAAAAGCGATTGCTTTTCTCTTTTTAATATTTGCTTATTTCAAGTGTTTCGTCGTCAGTGCCTTTTTTGATTGAAATTACCGTGACGGGGTAGGAGATTTTGTCGTTGACTTTTATCGTAACCGTGTCGCCGACCTTGTGACCGAGGAGTGCCATTCCGAGGGGAGATTCCTTTGAAATACAGCCTTTTAACACATCGTTTCTAAGGGTAGTTACGATGCGTATTCTTCTCGTTTCGTCATCATTGTCGTAGTGTATTTCAATTTCGTCAAAAAGACCGATTTCGTCTTCCCGGGAATCGGTTGAGATAACGACAGCGGTATTAATCATAGATTGCAGATATGCTATACGCGAGTTGTTTTTGTTCATGTCGCGCTTTGCGGAGTGGTATTCGTCGTTTTCGCTTAGGTCGCCGAGCTCCTTTGCGCTTTTAACGGCGGCTCGAAGCTGAGGAGCTAAAACCTCTTTGCGGTAATTTATCTCCTCCTGCATTTTTTGTATATCGACTTGTGTTAGTTCGTCTTGCATAGTTAATTCTCCTTTAATACATACTCTAATATAATACCTGTTTTTCTTTCTTTTGTCAATCGAATATTGATAAATTAAATTTAATGTGATAAAATATACCAAAAGACAGAAGAACACACAAAGCCCGCGGCGGATAATTTCGACTGCCTTTTGGTATACCAAAAGACAGCCGAACACACAAAGCCTGCGGCGGATAATTTCGGC
>CAMGCN010000179.1 GCA_946040935.1 uncultured Clostridia bacterium
GTATAGCATAGCGCAGATGAAAATTCAAGAGCATTAAGGATAAAAATTGAAATAAATCCGCCGTAAAGAAGAAAATAAAAAACGGGAGATTTTTTTGCAAAAAGGGGTTGACAATACCGTCGGAATTTGATAGAATATACGAGCGGTCGGGCAAACGGCCCGGCAGTACGCGAGAGTGGCGGAACTGGCAGACGCGCACGTTTGAGGGGCGTGTGGTTCACACCGTACGGGTTCAAGTCCCGTTTCTCGCACCAAAAATCCCGATTGCGTAAGCAGTCGGGATTTTTACTTCTTACTTCTTACCTCTTCACTAAACTTGCCTTTGGGGATATGGAAAGTTGTATAGTAAAAAAGGACTGCCAATAAATCGGGCGTAAACTTAGGGATTGTCAAGCCTCGGTTTCACATTTGCCGCATGCCGAATATTTCACCGTCAAAATACTCTTGTCGGTTCAAGTCCGCATAACCATTTTTCGGCGGTGTCTTTAGCGGCGTCTTTTTGTTGTCTATTTACACAGCCGGACATCGTTTTATTTATAAAATAAAGAAGATTTATTAATTACGAAAAAAGCTATTCTGAAATCGCAAAACAGTAACTTCGGAACCGTTATTTATCATCTTTTATTATAAGCATTATCGGACGTATCTTAATTTTTGACTGATGATAAAATGTTTTTGATTTCTTCTTGCAGAAAAAGACATAATATGATAAAATATCCGTAGAAATAATTTAGAGGTAACACAAGAAATTGAGTACGTTTTTATTGGTAATAGTAATTACCGCTATCGCCGGGGTCGGCGGAACGGGAATAGGAGGTCTTTTCGGCGCGATATTCCACCGAAACTCGGAAAAAACGGTGAGCCTTTTGCTTAGCTTCGCAGGCGGCGTAATGCTCGGCGTTGTATGCTTTGACCTATTGCTTGACGCTATTAATCAAAATGTCGAATCGAAAAGTCATATTTTTATCGTAATCGCGGCGCTCCTGCTCGGTTACGGCGTTATATTCCTTTTGAACTACGCGATAGACCGTGCGACAAATCCCGAGGTGCCGCATATAGACAAGGAACACCCAAAAACGGCAGATCAGCTTTCCGAGCTGATACACAGCGATCACTACGAAGAACACAAGAAGCAGAAAAATGTGCGTGAGCTTTTTATAGGCGGTATGGTCATGGCATCGGCCATCGCCCTGCACAATCTGCCCGAGGGTATGGTCATAGGCTCATCATACGCAAATGAGGATGCCGTATCGTTCACTGTTTCGGGCGGTATGGCTCTTGCCATAGTCATCGGCCTGCATAATATACCCGAGGGGATGTCGGTGTCTGTACCTCTTATCACAGGCGGAGTCAGCAAGCTCAAGGCAGTGCTGATGACCGCGCTGACAGGAGCACCTACAATTCTCGGTGCTATGCTCGGCTATTCGCTCGGCTCTCTCGGCCCGTTGAGTCTCGCTCTTTCACTGAGTTTCGCGAGCGGAGCGATGCTTTATGTCGTATTCGGCGAACTCCTGCCTGAAGCTATACTCATGTGGAAATCAAAAGCTCCTGCGTTCGGTATGTTGCTCGGCCTGATCGTCGGAATGATAATAATATTTTAATAAATAAAGGCACGAAAGGGCTTTCTTTATTTATTACTTAAAACTCTTGTATTTGAAGCATGGTAGTGATATAATACCCTATGAATAATCAGAAAAGAGGGAAAAGAATGGAAACGTGGGATCTGTACGACAAAAACCGACAGCTCCTTAAATGCAAAATCGCGCGCGGCGAGAAGCTCCCTGCAGGATGCTATCACATTGTTGTTCATGTATGCTTTTTCTCAAATGAGGGAAAAATGCTCATACAGCACCGTCAGCCCTTTAAGGACGGTTGGCCTAATATGTGGGATATAGGCGTAGGCGGCTCTGCGCTTGAAGGGGAAAGTCCGCAGGATGCGGCTCACAGAGAAACCGGTGAGGAAATCGGATACGATATGTGCTTCGATGATAGAAGAGCTTTTGTAACGTCAAATCACGGCTCATGCTTTGACGACTTTTTTGTCGTAAACCGAGATCTCGACATAAACAAGCTCACTCCTCAACCTGAAGAGGTTTCAGAGCTTATGTGGGCAGATGAAGCGGAAATCCTCTCGATGATAGACCGCGGCGAATTTGTCCCGTACAATAAATCCCTTATATCATTTCTGTTTTCAACGCACGACAAAAACACCATATTCGATTTATAAGTCTTATCAAAATGAAAAAAATTTTAATACTGTTAATGCTTTTTTGCCTGATCTTTTCTTCATGCGGTAAACAAAACGTCCCGAGCGAATCGGGAACAGAGACGCCGAGTGAAGACAAGAGAGAGCCGGAAAACATAAACGAACAGACATTATCGCAAAACTGCGATGTGTACGACTTCGGCATACCCTACCTTGCTCAGTACGGAAACGAAACCGACGAAGATATACTTGCGCGGACGGTATGGGATATGCAGGTTTTTGACGGAAAGCTGCTCATCGCCGCAGGCGACCGCAAAAACAACAAAGGTCCGTTTGAGCTTGTCGGTTATGACTTTGCTTCGGAAACATACAAAAACTTCGGCAAATTAGACGACGAGCAGATATGTAAATTCAAAGTTGTAAACGATTCCCTGTTTATTCCTGGAACCGATCCGACGGGTTATCCCTACTATGGATATATATATATTCTGAACGAGGGAGACGAGCTCATAGAAGCAAAACAAACTATTCCTGAAGGGGTTAACTGTTTTGATATTTGCGAAAACGGCGGACTTCTTTTTGCCGTGACGGGTACGGACACAGGAGGCACGGGCG
This sequence comes from uncultured Clostridia bacterium, assembly GCA_946040935.1. Classification (GTDB taxonomy): domain Bacteria; phylum Bacillota; class Clostridia; order Oscillospirales; family CAG-272; genus CAKSEI01. Next base: position 2,822 of record CAMGCN010000179.1, read on the forward strand.
CAGTATGCGTATCGAGCGACTGGGGAAAATCTTTTAAGCAATTAAACTTTGTCAAGGATAATAAAACGATAAATAAAAACTTACTTTCCGACAAAGATGGCGAATTTAACGGCAGATGCCGTGCATACAACATTTTCACTTATCTCGGCAAAGTATATTGCACTTTCACCGTAAGCGACAGAGAAGAATATAACGGTCTGTACGTTTACAACAAAGAAAATGAATACTTTGAGTTTTATTCGGAGGTAAACGAAGTGTTCGGCGATTACGTAAACTGCCGCGTAATCGAACACAATGAAAAAATCATCGTTTGCAATACCCGCGAACTTTACGCGATGTCGTCCGACCTCTCCGAGTATTCGGCAATCGAGGGATTCGGCGAAAATGAGCAAAAATGCGACATACTCGTAAAAGACGGCGTTCTGTATGTTCTCACTAACGAGAAAAAGGCAGACGGCAAATATACTCCTCAACCTGAAGAGGTTTCAGAGCTTATGTGGGCAGATGAAGCGGAAATCC
>CAMGCN010000180.1 GCA_946040935.1 uncultured Clostridia bacterium
GAGATAGCGTAGCGTCTCGTGGGCTCGGAGATGTGTATAAGAGACAGAATGCGGATACTCTATGTCGCCCTGACAAGAGCAAAAGAACGGCTGTTTATATGCGCAACATTATCAAAAGAACAGGAATTTATGGAAAAATGCGAGATGTACGCAAAAAATCCGACAGACTTCTCGCTCTCCCATTTCACTTCCTATGCACAAATGATTATGACCGCTCTCAAATCAAGCGGCGAATCAAACCCCTGTTGGAGACTTGTAATACCCCCCGATACCCAAGAAACGGGCACAAATGACCCCCAAAAAGGAAACGACGGCATTACGGTGACGGATATCATTCCCGACTACGAAACATGCAAAAAAGCAGTCAAGGAAGTGCTGTCATACTCTTATCCCTATTCAGCGCTTGTAACTCTGCCTGCGAAAATCGCAGTTTCAAAACTGTATCCCGACATTCTCGATGAAACGGAAGAAAGAAGCAAGATGCCGCCTGCTCTCACCGAAGTACCTGACAGTATAGAAATCGAAAAGAAAGCAAGCGCCGCTGAAAAAGGAACGGCAACACATCTCTTTTTGCAGTTCTGTGATTTTGACCTTTCGGAAAAATACGGTGTGGAAAAAGAGGCACAACGTCTCTTTGAGTGCAAATACATTTCCGAGAGAGTTCTTTCGGAAATAAACTACAGTGATCTAAACGCCTTCTTCTCTTCCCCCTTGTTTGCACAAATGAAAAACGCAAAAGAATGCAGACGGGAATTCAGGTTTAACGTCAATTTCCCTGCATCAGATTTTTCGAGTGTAAATCCGCCCGTCTTTGAAGATGAAAACATCCTCGTTCAAGGAGTCGTTGACTGCCTTATCGAGGACGAACGGGGAATTAAAATAATCGACTACAAAACTGACCGTTTTTCCGAATATCATATGCGCGACCGTGAAAAGTGCCGTAAAGTCTTACGCGAAAGACATTCACGACAGCTCGGCTATTATAAAAAGGCTATTGAAAGTCTCTTTTCACGTCCTGTATATGAGATAAGCATATATTCCCTATGCCTGAGAGAAGAAATAGTCTTATAAGGGGCTGTAAGAAAACAGCGCAGATCGTTTTATGGAATATATACTTGATTTGCGGAGATTTTATCTGTTATAAGAAAGCTAAAATATATTCAAAAAAACTCAATAATGTGGAAAATCCGCTCTTGCGAGCGGATTTTCTTATCATCGTATTTCAAAGGAGCCGTTAGAAGCTATGTGGCAAAGACCGTTTCAAACCTTTATTGATTTGGCGGTATACCCCATGAACTACAAACGAAAATCACCTCTCGGCGTACCATGTACGCCGTCGGGAGAGTTTGCGGCGTCGGATTTGCCGCCGCAAACTGATTTTCGTTCTGCACGTTTTTTACAGCCCCGATAGACTTTATTGATAGTATCTTTTTATCGTGTTTTCCATATAGTCAAAGTTGGCGATCATGTCTTTTGCAAGCTGCATCTGACATTTAGCGCGGTCGCGGTTATGGTCACGACGGGAAATCTTAAAGTAATTGTCACCGTCAATATAGTCAAGCAAAAACCTCGAAGCAAGCTCGTAAGTAATCGTAAGAGCTCCGAGCGCGAGTGAATTTACCTCTGCTTCGGTAAGAAAGTTCTTTGCTTCGGTAACAAATCCCTTCGTGAAACTTTCAAAATAAGTCTTATCAAGACCGACGAGGGAAAGATCTGTTTCATCCTCAACCGCCTTATTCGCCGCACAGCGAATACCGTCGCCGTAATCGTGTGCCGAGAGACCGGGCATTACCGTATCAAGATCAAGAACGCAAATAGGCTCTTTAGTAACGGCATGAACTAACATATTATTGTACTTTGTATCGTTATGAGTTACTCTGAGCGGCAAAACCCCGCTCTCCTGCTCTTTTACCAACTCGTCCGCGATTTGCGAATTGTCAAAAAAGAAATTAATCTCATCTTCAACACGCGAAACGCGGTTACATGGGTCCTCGTCCGCTTTTTTACGAAGAGCGTCAAGACGCTTTTTCGTGTTATGAAAATCAGGTATTGTATATTCGAGCTTATTTGTGTCGCAGTCGGAAAGCATGTTTTGAAAATGGCCAAACATATATCCTGTATCATGCAGCACCTTGGGCTGGTCGATCTGATCATACGCCACGCCTTCGACAAATTCGTTTACGCGCCAGAAAGATCCGTCCGAAAGCTCCGCATAGTTTTTGCCGTCTCGGTTATTAAGATAGGACATTATCTGGTATGTCTCACGGCTGTTCTTACCGTATTTTCTCTCAATATGCTCGGAAATCACCGAGATATTGTGCATTATCTTAAGCGGCTCGGTAAATACCTGCGTATTTACCCTTTGAAAGATAAATTCTCTCCTGTTTCCACGGGGAGTAAGTACAACGACATAGTGAGTATCATTAATATGTCCCGAATTGTTTCTCTGGCATACGACGATTTCTCCGGAGATGCCGTATAACTGCATTAATTCTTTTATTCTTCTTGTAACGGAAAGCTCTTCTATCATTAGTTATCTCCGATTTTATTCATATGTTCTATACTACCACAAGTCGCACAAATTGTCAACCGACGTTTTTATCAAAGGCAAAAATAACCGTCGCCACCTCGGCTCTTGTCGCGCCGGATGATGGATCGAACATGCCGCCGCCTTTTCCTGAAACTATACCGAGGGATTTACATATATAAACGTCATTTTTCGCCCACGATGAAATTTTTCCATCGTCGTCGAACGGCTCAATACCCGACGCAGACGTACTGTATCCCATGTGTTTCATATATCTGACAAACATTGAACACATCTGTTCCCGCGTTACGAGCTCGTCAGGTTCAAACATGCCGCTTCCCGTACCGTAGACGATTCCGTTTTCTTCAGCCCACGCCACATATTTTCCGTAATACTCCGTCATATCAACGTCGAGAAAACGGGAGTCTTTATATTCTGAAACGCTCTCGCCCGACATTCTTCCGAGGACTGAAGCAAACATCGCGCGAGTCATTGCAGCGTTCGGTGAAAAGGTTGTATTCGTCGTTCCGTAATAGACTTTATTTTCAACGACATATTTTACCTTGTCGTAAAACCAGTCGCCCTCTCGGACATCGCTGAAAACCTTACCGCTTACAGATAACAGCGCGCCGAGCACCGTCACAATACAAACCGCTGTGCATCCCGAATGACTCTTAACCGTGATTTTTGCATTCCCGCGTTTTTTCCCGGTGATTACTCCCGAACTGCTGACAGAAACAACTGCATTATCGCTGCTCGAAAAACTCAAATCATTATAATACGCGTCCTGCGGTAAAACACATGC
>CAMGCN010000181.1 GCA_946040935.1 uncultured Clostridia bacterium
GATCTCCACCTAAGCCTTCGTCGGCAGCGTCAGATGTGTATAAGAGACAGCAGAAAACAACGCGCTTTCACATGCATTTGAGTTCATAATGCCGTTTACTACTTCGTTTACCGTGCCGTCCCCTCCGTATACAATAAAATGTGTTTCCGGATTTTGCAAGAGAGCTTCGGTACAGAAACGCTCTGCGTCACCGATACACTTTGTATAATATATTTCCACACCGTCGCTGTTATTTGCAAATTTTGCTGCGTCACCCCGACCGGCTGCCGGATTAACAATTTTAATTTTCCTCATAATGCACCTCTTTTGTATACATATTAACATATTATGACCTATTTTGCAATATAAAGACTGATTGACAAAATAGTATTTTGAAATTATAATATATCCGTAATACGGAGACAGATAATGGAAAAGATTAAAAATAATTTTATTTATGCTATAAAAAATATTCGTTACCATCTTAAAGATTACAGTTGTTTTTTCATAGCGGTGTTTGTTATACAGACGGTTCTTGGTATTATTTCCTTTTGTTATTATAATAATAATGCTATCGACTATCAGCACGCAACGGCCGAATATACAAACCATATTACCCTTGAAAACTTAAATTTTGAGCAGTACGACCACTTTATAAATAATAACAAATACAGTAACCGTCAGGGAGATTTGTTTTTTGAAATATCTAAAGTCGTAAAAAGAAATAACGGAGAGAGATACGACGTTTATGTAACTTTCACAAAAAATCCCGTTAAATATGCTTCCGCTTTTGAGAACAGGTATTATTCCGACCTTGAGGAGTACAGCGACGGCAACTATTCTATCATCCGTACGCCTTTGCTTGAGTATGAAACCAGTGTTAAAAGCAACAGACGTATTCAAATTCTGACGATATTTGCCGTCTTTATCTGTTCTTTTTTCCTAATGACGCGCCTGTTTTCCGTCAGGCTGAATCACTATAAATTCACCTACGGTATTTACATGACCTTCGGTGCGGATTTTAAGAAGCTATTTTCTTCATCAAAGTATGAGCTTCTCTTTATAACTTTGATTACATATATACCGTCTGCGCTGCTTACTCTGTTAATATCCTTTTTAATTTACAGAAATTCAGGCGCTGTTTTTCATGTGACCGCAATGCCGTTTTTTAATATGTTTGTTCTGTCGCTTGTCATATCTTTTTCTTCGGTATATCTGCCGATAAAGCGGCTTTCCCGGGTAGCTCCCGTTGCGGCGCTTTCCGCGGCAGATAACTCAAATCTCGTTCTCTCGCCCCGCGTTTCAAGCGTGAGAATAAGAAAAAGCTTTCCTTGGGGTTATGTTTTCAATACCCTGATTCGTTTTCGCAGATATTTCGCAGGCGTTATCCTTTTCGGGGTAGTGTTTTGCGCGGCGTTTGTAGGCGGCGCCTATTTTTCCGAGGTGTACGCCGATGCGTCGGAATATAACTATCCGCGCTTTTCTCTTGATTTTTCAAACGGTGCAAATGAGTTAAATTTGCAGCTGCGTGATAAAATTTTAAGCATTGACGGCGTCACAGATGTTGTAAAATCTCAAACTATGAGTGCAAGTTATGCAAATTCACATATAGTGTTTTCACGCTCGCAGACAGCAATGTTTTCCGGCTTTCTTTCAAGAAGATTTGACGGGAAAAACAGCAAAATTACAAACTGCCTGCAATATAACTGTCTCGACGGGGAAATAGTAACTATGCTCGAAAAGTACGAGCATTCGGGCAATATCACAGACGCTCTCACAAATGAGAATACAGTTGTTATTTCCGATACCAGATACAATGCAAAAGCCTTAAAGCTTGATGTCGGAGACAAAATTAGAATTGCCACATATTTATATGCAAAAACCCTTCCCGAGTCATATGAAACCGGAAACGACTTCTTAATCCAACAGCTTGACTGTAATGCTTATTCATACAGAGAATATACGGTAGGCGCTGTAATTCACGGTATGTCAACAGGTGCTGATATAAACGTATATCTTCCCCCTTCCGATTATGCCGCCGTAACCGGGGACACTTTCAGATTTCAGAGCGCGGACATTTATACCGACGTGAATTTGAGTGAAGAAAAGGTGCAGGAAATATATGCCGAAATTCGCTCTTGCGTTGACAAGTACGATAATGTTTCGGTAAATGATAACAGCAGCGCGGAAAATCTGCACATAAAGGAAAAAAACATACCGCTTATGTTTATTATCATAGCATTCTTGATTTTACTGATATCGCCTGTGCTGTGGATATTCTCACAGGTTATGTTTTGCTTCAAACGCGAGGAAGAGATATTTGTTCTTGAATCCATGGGTGCAACCCCGGCGCAAATTAAAAAGATGTATTTTTCCGAAAGTGCAATATGCGCGCTCTTATCAGCTATATTATATACGGTATTTTCGCTTATCATTTCTTTTGCGGTATGGAAAGCGGCGAATATGATACTCGTTTACCCGGGTTTTGATTTTCACATTCCTCTTGTTCCGTTCACAGTGGGACTTGCCGTTGCTCTTATTTCTGCATTTGCATCAGGTCTTATACCCTATGCGGTATATATAAAAAAGAAAAACACCCTTGTCGGTGCACTTAGTGAGGATAGCGAATAATGGTAATACTCGAAGCAAATACAATAATTAAACAGTTCAAATCTCACGACTCTTTAATAAATGCGGTTGACCGTGCGTCAATCAAAGTTGAAGAGGGCGAGTTTGTTGCCATAATCGGCTCGTCAGGTTCGGGAAAATCGACTTTTCTGCACATTCTCGGCGGACTTGACAAACCGAATTACGGAAGCGTAAATATACGCGGAAACTGCATTACCGATATGAAACCCGATGAGCTCGCTCGGTTTCGCGGAATGTACACAGGCTTTGTGTTTCAAAAGCACAATTTGATACCTCAACTCACCGTTCTCGAAAACATAATGATTCCGACAGTTATGTGCGAACGTCCTGCGTTTCAGTATGAAGAGCATTTGAAGAAGCTCACGAAAATTCTCGGACTTGAGGAGCGTCTTAACTATTTGCCGGGAGAGATTTCGGGCGGTCAGCAGCAGAGATGTGCGATAGCACGTGCAATGATTAACAGACCGCAGGTTTTGTTTTGCGACGAGCCAACGGGAAACCTTGACCGCAAAAACGCCGATGAAGTGCTTGACCTGCTCTTAAAAACGAGAGAGGCGATAGGTCAGACAATTATCATGGTAACACACGATATGAAAATCGCGGAAAAAGCGGATCGTGTGTTCGTAATGGACAACGGTGTGCTTTCACTGTCATAAAGAAAAAGATCGCTCATATGAGCG
>CAMGCN010000182.1 GCA_946040935.1 uncultured Clostridia bacterium
TTTACTTTTCCTTATATTCATCTGGTATTGCTATTTGAAATGTTTCACACAACACTCCGTATGTTCCGGGTGAACAGCCGAGAGACAAAAAATACATTAAATTAAATACAAACGAGTCGCCTTATCCGCCTTCGGATGCGGTTATGCGTGCGCTTAACAGTAAGGAGGTAAATTCACTTCGCCTCTATCCCGATCCCGAGTGTACTTCTCTCAAGGAAAAAATGACGAGATATTACGGTGTTTTACCCGAAAACATATACCTCGCTCCCGGTTCGGACGATGTGTTGAATTTTGCTTTTTCGGCATTCTGCGACAGTACTACGCCCGCATTTTTCCCCGACATAACCTACGGATTCTATAAAGTTTTTGCAGAGCTTTACGGTATCAAATATACCGAGATTCCGTTGCGCGAAGACTTTTCGATATGTCCCGGGGATTATTACGGCATCGGCGGCACGATTTTTATCGCAAATCCGAATGCGCCCACAGGTCTTGCCCTTTCGCTTGACGAAATTGAGTCGATATTGATAAACAACCGTGATAATGTCGTTGTTATTGACGAAGCGTATGTTGATTTCGGCGGTCAGAGCGCGCTTGCGCTTATCGATAAATACGATAATCTGTTGGTTGTTCGGACTTTTTCAAAGTCGCGTTCCCTTGCAGGAGCTCGCCTGGGCTACGCATTTGCTGACAAAAAGCTGATATCTGACCTTGATTTGCTTAAATACTCAACAAATCCGTATAATATCAGCCGTCTGACTCTCGCGGCAGGCGAGGCGGCGATATGCGACAACGACTACTTTGAAAGTATGCGTCAAAAGGTAATATCAACACGGGAGAGGATATATAACTCGCTTTGCGCTCTCGGTTTTGATGTTATACCGTCCAAAACGAATTTTCTTTTCGCAAAAAACAATAGGATTGACGGCGGCAAACTGTATGCCGAGCTTAAAAAGCGCGGAGTTCTCGTGAGGCATTTCAACGGTGAGAGAACGGGCGCATATGTCAGAATCACGATAGGCGACGATAACGAAATGGACATACTCATTCAAAAAATCGAGGAAATATTGGAGGAAACAAAATGAGAAGCGCACAGATTCAGAGAAAAACCGCTGAAACAGACATTGACCTTTTGCTTGTTCTTGACGGAAGCGGAAAGTCTGATATAGATACGGGAATAGGCTTTCTTGACCATATGCTGACGCTCTTTGCAAAGCACGGTAATTTCGATTTGACCGTTCGCGCAAAGGGAGATATAGATGTTGACTATCATCATACGGTTGAGGATGTGGGAATATGCCTCGGTATGGCGTTTAAGGAAGCTCTCGGAGATATGCGTGGCGTAAACAGATATGCAAATACCGTGATTCCGATGGACGAAGCGCTGATTATGACGGCTGTAGATATTTCGGGCAGAGCATATCTTGCTTATCTTCTCGAAATTCCGACGGAAAAGGTCGGAGATTTTGACTGTGAACTTATATGTGAGTTTTTCACGGCATTTGTACGCAAAGCCGAGCTTACCCTCCATGTCCGTTCCCTTGCCGGTGAAAATTCGCACCACATTATCGAGGGTGCGTTTAAGTCGTTTGCCCGTACTATGAGAGCGGCATCGGCAATAGACTTTACGCATGCCGATGAAATCCCGTCGACGAAAGGCGTTCTTTAATGCTTGCGATAGTTGATTACGGAGTCGGAAATCTGTTTTCTCTTTGCTCGTCGCTTGAATATATCGGTGAAAGTTGTATAATTACGGGCGATAAAGAGGAAATCAGGAAAAGCGATAGGATAATACTGCCGGGCGTGGGAGCGTTCGGCGACGCTATGGATAAACTGAAAAAGAGCGGACTTGATACCGTTATAAAAGAAGAGGCGGCGTCGGGAAAGCCTTTGCTCGGCATATGCCTCGGTATGCAGATGCTTTTTGAGAAAAGCTATGAATACGGAGAGCATGAGGGACTTGGCCTTCTTTCGGGGGAGGTAAGACCCCTGAAAGGGGATATCTCGGAAAAGCTGAACATTCCGCATATGGGATGGAATGCTCTTAAGCTTTACGGAGATTGTCCTGTATTCAAATATACAAATGAAGGAGATTACGTCTATTTCGTTCATTCATATTACGCAAAGGGAGTAAGAGAAGAGCTTTGCGCGAGTGCGGAATACGATATAGATGTGACTGCCGCCGCATTCAAAAATAATGTTTTCGGAACGCAGTTTCACCCCGAAAAGAGCGGTGAAGTCGGAGCGCGTATTCTGCGTGCCTTTTGCGAAATCAGGAGAGAGTAAATGAAGATTTTTCCCGCAATAGATTTATATTCACAAAAAGCGGTACGTTTGTATAAGGGACGGTATGACGAAATGACCGTGTACAGCGAAAATCCGCTTGATGTTGCAAAAGCTTTTGAGGCAAGCGGAGCAAAGTATTTACATACTGTCGATCTTGAAGGCGCAAGGGACGGAACAACGCCCAATTTTGAGGTTATTAAGTCTTTCGTTCAAGAAACTGATTTATTTATCGAGGTAGGCGGCGGAATACGCTCTCTTGATACGGTTAAAAAGTATCTGGAAGCAGGCGTCGGACGTGTTATCATAGGTACAGCCGCCGTTTCAGACACGGAAATGCTGAAAGATGCGCTTTCACTGTACGGCGATAAGATAGCTGTCGGCGCGGATATAAAGGACGGTTACGTCGCGATACGCGGTTGGAAAGAAAAGTCGGAGATTTCCTGCGACGATTTCTTCGGTAATATGCAGAACATGGGCGTAAAAACCATTATCTGTACCGATATTTCTAAAGACGGTGCTATGAAAGGCACGAACAGGGAGCTATATTTGCGGCTTTCGTCTATGTATTCGGTCGATATTATCGCGTCGGGCGGCGTTTCGGATTTGGAAGATATTAAGGCTCTGAAAGGTATGGGACTTTACGGCGCTATCATCGGAAAGGCGTATTATACCCATGCAATCGACCTCAAAGAAGCTATAGAGGTGGCCAAATGATAACCAAAAGAATAATACCTTGCCTTGACGTGAGAAACTCGAGAGTTGTAAAAGGGGTAAATTTCAATTCTCTTAATGACGTTTCCTCTCCTGTTGAGCTTGCAAAAAAGTATTCAGAGGCAGGAGCGGATGAGCTGGTGTTTTATGATATCACCGCTTCGTCGGAAGGCAGAAAAATTTTCACCGACATTTTGCGTGAAACGGCGAAAAACGTGTTTATCCCCCTTACCGTCGGGGGCGGCATAAATACTATCGACGATTTTGACAGAGTCCTGAAATGCGGAGCGGACAAAGTAAGCGTAAATT
>CAMGCN010000183.1 GCA_946040935.1 uncultured Clostridia bacterium
ACTTTGAAAGGATTGTAGCCATCTGTGCGCGTGTAGATGAACTCTTGGGTTCGAGAGCGGTAGGCGTCATACCGTTGATATATCCCTCTGCATTTGCCCAGCTTATGGCCTCTTTTGCATAGCTGCTTATCTTACCGGCGTCGGTGAACTTGGACAGGTCAGCCTGTGATGAAACATCTATACCCTTAACGGATTTTGCGTATCTGTAAAGAATAGACGCAAACTGCTCTCGCGTTATATTGTCGTTCGGCGAGAATGTGGTTTCGGTCGTTCCCGAAACTACCCTTGTGTGGTACGCCCAGATTACAGCGGAAGTATACCACTCACCGTTTTTAACATCCTTAAAGGGATTGCTTAATCCCTCAACAGAGGGGCTGCCCTCTATGCTGTAAAGAACTCTTACGAGCATGGCGCGTGATGTTTTAACATCCGGCTCAAATGTCGTAGAAGATGTTCCGCTCATATATCCGAGACTGCATATGGGGGTGATGAACTTTTCAGCCCAATGCCCTTTTGTATCCTTAAAGGTGGAAACATATACCTGCTTTATAGAATCGTCAGAGTTTTTAACCGTATTTTCGGTGACGGTGAATTTGCCGAGGTAGTTGCCGCAGATGTTTGAATTGTAGATAAGGCTTGCAGTATAGCTTGAACCGTCATATGCGCCCGTGTTGAGAACATTATACGAGAAGCTGCCTTCATTTGCAAATCTTATACAGCTCTTTGCATTTGTAACCTTTTGATTTGTTTCTGAGTCGGTGTACTGTGTGGCTACGCGCATATATACCTGCCATTCGCCCGAGTCGATATTTGCGGGGAGCTTAATCTCGGTTATATAGTCGTTGCTCGTACCGCTCTTCCATTTATTGGCATTTATGCTGCTCGTCTTTAAGGTGTAGCCTCTAAATCCGTCTGTGATGATTATCTCGGTAACCTTGCCGACGGGTACATTTGAAAAACCGGTGTTTTCTACTTTACCTTTTACGGTAAGAACGCCGCCCTTGTCAACGCTTGCGTTGAGATATGACTCTTTGAGAACTATTCTGTAGCCGATGTGATCTTCAAAGAAAGAAGATATCTTTTGGCCGTTATACGCCGAAAAGTCGCAAACAGTATTTGCGGTTTTCTTAATAGCGTCAAAAAGCTCGTTGCTTACAGTAGCTGTGGACCATCCGCCCGTCGTGTATTTTACCGTAACGCCGTCATCCTGAAGCTCTGCCTTAAAGTTCATTCCCAAACCATATTTATTATAATTCTCCATGACCTGCGTTGCAGCGCTTACTGCCGCGTCATTGCTTGAATATTTCTTTGTTGTCACGCCGGTGCTCTTGAAAGTGCCGGTATCAACGTATGCTCTGTTGCCGCCGTGATAATAGGAAAGGTGAGCTTTATAAAACTCGGGTATTGCATTCATGGGAAGCCATGTGGAGTTTAATCTGCAGTCATAGCCGTTTTTACCCGAAGCGCCTGAAAACTCTCCGCCGTAGGTTGCGCTCTGAGTTTGATCGCTTAACCAATCCATAAAAATATTTCTTTTGATGGGGAATGTGCCGCCGTCGTTTCCGTCCTGAATCATAGCGTCGTTATACATACCGATACGGTTGAAGAGTGTTCCGGCAGGAAATCTGTAATCAGAGAAGTTGCCGGTCGCGAAGGTCGCAGGGTATGTGACGCCGTTTATGGTTTTCTTTCTGAACTGGCTTTTATAAAGGTCGGAATTATTTACATAATAAGTGTATTCGCCAAGAGTTCTTACGTTTACCGATATCTCGTCGGGAAGACCTTTGAGCCAGCCGTCAAGGACTTGTCTTTTATGGCTTTCGTCTGAATAAATGCCGTGGTGCATCTCGCCGAAAGCGCCTATCATACCGCATTCAACGGTTGTAATGATGTCGGGAAAATCAGAGAATACAGCCGCGAGCTGAGCCTGATGAGTCAGAAGAAGATTGAAATCGTTGGGCTCTGCATTTTCCTCTCCATCGATTGCGTAACTTGCACGAATCATACATGAACCGCCGTTATTACGGAGATTCTGAAGGCGTTTATACATATAATTCAAAAATGCGTCATCTATTTCAACCTCGATACCGCCTCTGTTTTCGCTGTACTTGCCGAGGTCTATATAGTAAAACTGATAGCCGTAGTCTTTGTCCGGTATAACAGTGGATTCAGTTATTCTTTTAGAATATATATAAGTGCTTTCCCTTGTAAAACCGGCGTCTGACTGGTCTATTCTGCCGATATACTCGTCATAAGAGATGTTCTGGAGCGTCAGGCCGTCTGCCGCCGACGCGCCCGTGCAAAGAGTGAATACGCTGAATATGCACGTTAAAGCGAGAACTAAAGATAATAGTTTTTTCATTACGGTTATTCCTTTCGATTAATCCTTTAGTAATGGAATTATATATATATTATCATTATAAAAATAAAAAGTCAATCACAAAAAACAAATAAAGAACAAATAAAGTCCGGAGTCGCTTGTTTTTTCCTGCGAGCCGAGCTTTTTGGAAAAAAATACCGTGCGAGCCGAGATTTTATTCGTGCGAGCCGAGTACAGAGGAGATAGAATATAGTCGGAAGAAGGACAGAGAGGCCTTTTACAAAATGCCCGGCGGTCTGACAAAAGGCTTTGATGTCTGTCTTCTTTGCGGAGAAAGCCGGCTATTCCGCAAAAGGCACGGAAAAACAAAGGAGGGAAAAATGAAAGTAGAACAGATGGAAATGCCAAAGGATATGTACAAGTATAAATGTCCTTACTCTATGACGCCTACTCGTCTGGTTATCCACAATACCGCGAACGACGCGCCTGCATATAACGAAATACACTATATGCAGAGCAACACAAACGAGGTATCATTTCACTTTGCGGTAGACGACGAACGCGCGATACAGGGCATACCGCTCGACCGAAACGCATGGCATGCGGGAGACGGCGGCAGCGGTGTGGGAAACAGACAGGGAATAGCTATAGAGATATGTTATTCCTGGTCCGGAGGCAAAAGATTTGAAAAGGCTGTGAGAAACGCCGCAGCCCTGTCGTACAGTCTGCTATGTAAATACGGCTGGGGCGTGGATAGGGTGACTAAACACCAGGACTATTCAAAAAAATACTGTCCTCACCGCATTCTTGACGATTACGGGTTCGACGCCTTTAAGGACCTTGTAAGCGCACAAGGTATAACGAATGTCTACAAGGCTATCGAAAGGCTTTCAAGGCTCAAGGTGATAGACGGCGGATACTGGAAAAATCACTA
>CAMGCN010000184.1 GCA_946040935.1 uncultured Clostridia bacterium
CACCTAAGCCTTCGTCGGCAGCGTCAGATGTGTATAAGAGACAGGGTTGAAACACTTATAAATTCAGGCTGCTTTGATTCCCTTAAAATTAACAGAAAACAGTTGATTTCGGTATATGAGGAATTTGTTGACCGTGTAAACTCCGGCCGGCGTAACGATATCGCAGGTCAGATTAATCTTTTTTCAGATTTTGAAAATTCTCAAAATTCAAACACGCTTGATTTTCCGGATATTGAGGATTATTCTCTTAAAGAAAAGCTCGCCCTTGAAAAGGCGGCGTGCGGTATTAGTCTTTCGGGCAACATTCTCGATGAATATTCCGAGAATATTGCTCATGTTCCTCACGTGAGCATATCATCGGTTGTTTCTTACGACGATAACGATCCCGATTCATACCCGTACGGGGACAGGGAACAGGTGACAATTGTTTGTTCGGTTGCATCAAGAACACCCAAGGAGACTAAAAACGGTGAAAAAATGCTGTTTGTTACAGGTGAGGACAACGCTTCGGCGATTGAGCTTGTTGTATTCCCGAAAATCCTTCAAAAATTTGACGGATATATAATACTCGGCTCTTGTGTTGCTGTTACCGGTGCAGTATCAATAAAAGAGGGAGAAAAGCCGAAAATACTTGTCGGCAACGTCACTGCTCTGAAAGAAAACGGAAATTATAAAATATCCGTGCCGGAACCAAAGACGCAGTCCGCGGAAAGAGTGCGTAAGCTTTATGTTCGCGTTCCGTCTATTAACGGAGAAGAGATAGAGCGTATTAAAAGCATTGTTAATATTTTTCCCGGCGATACCGCACTTACCGTATACGATAATTCAACGGGTAAGTATTCACATTTGACGGGTGCAGGACTTATGCTGAACAGGACTGTCATCCAGCTTCTTAACGAAATAGTAGGAAAGGACAATATAGTTCTTAAATAATCTTAATATTCATAATTCGTTAAAAAAATAGTGGTATTATGTATCCGTGTATCAAAAGGAGTAACGGAAATGAAAAATAACATAAAAGGCGGAGCAAGAATAAGCAGAAAGATGAAAAGACGTGCCGATAATACGAGGCCCGGCTGCTTTTCAAAGTTTTTAAGCTTTTTGTTTACTCTTTTGCTTATAATGCTTATAACCGGTACTATTGTAGGTGCGGCCTTTGCCCTGTACTTAAAGAGCTTCGTAAACGTAAGCGTTGACGATATTTTGCTTTTGTCGTCAGGACAGGATCTAACGACTCGCATTTATTATATGGATTACTCGGACAGAGCGAACAGAATCGGAGATGCCGTTGAAATAGAGGATCAAAGTCTTTCTGCGAGCGAAAACAGAATCTGGGCGTCATATGACCAGATACCCAAAACGCTTGTTGACGCTTTCGTCGCAATAGAAGACAAGAGATTTAATGAGCATAAGGGCGTGGACTGGTTCAGAACTATTTCTGCGACGGCATATTTCTTTCTTCCCGGAGGAAGAAATTACGGCGGCTCGACCATTACACAGCAGGTTATTAAAAACGTAACAGGAAACGACGAGGTTACCATACAGCGAAAAGTTCAGGAAATTTTCATGGCTCTCAACCTTGAAAAAAAGCTGGATAAAACCGAGATTATGGAAATATACCTGAATACTATTTACCTTTCTCAGCACTCCTACGGTGTGGCTGCTGCGGCACAGACATACTTCGGAAAAGAGCTTTCCGACCTTACGCTTGTCGAGTGTGCGGCAATAGCAAGTATTATTCAGTATCCTACAAAATGGGATCCCGTACAAAACCCTGATAACAATGTCGAGCGTCGCCGAGTTGTCCTCACCGCGATGAGAGACCAGGGCTATATTTCCGAAGAAGAGTATCAGGCGGCGTATAACGAAGAGCTTGTGCTTAACTTAAATTCATCTACGGGTACCACTTCAGGTTCTTCATATAATTCATGGTATACCGACCAGGTTATAACCGATTCGGTTCAGCTTTTGCAGGAACAGCTCGGTGTTTCAAAAACCGTCGCAACGAGCATGATATATACCGGCGGATTACAAATATATACTCTTATGGACCCGGAGATTCAGAGCGCTCTTGAAAATGTATTTTCAGATGACAGCAGATTCCCGAGAATTTCCGGTGCATTACAGCCTAAGTGCGCTATGGTTATCATGGATCCGAATACCGGCGATGTTCTCGGACTCGTCGGAGACAGAGGCGTTAAGTCGGGCGACAGACTGCAAAGTTATGCTACCCAGACGCAGCGTTCTCCCGGATCATCAATAAAACCTCTTTCCGTATACGCTCCGGCTCTGGAATCCGGCGTTATAAATTATGCGACTGTATTTGACGATACACCTTTGAATTACGGTGAAGACGGCAAAACGCCGTGGCCTTCCAACGCGCCTGTCGGTTACGGCGGCCTTACGACTATTCATGACGCAATCGCCCGTTCTGTTAACACTATTTCTCTGCGTACTCTCAGCAAGCTCGGTGTAGAACAGTCCTTTGACTTTGTTAAAAACAAGCTTCACATGGACAGCTTTGTCGAGGGAATAACCACAGAGAGCGGAACTGTTATTTCCGACATGAATCTGTCGTCTCTCGGTCTGGGCGGTATGACATACGGCGTAACCGTTCTTGAAATGACCGCGGCATATTGTATGTTTGACAACGGCGGAGTTTATTACAAGCCGAGAACCGTACTTAAAATTCTCGACAGCGAGGGCAATGTTATTGTCGATAATAAGGCAGAGTCAAACACCGTAATCAGTGAATCGACTGCCGGGATTATGACGAAGATGCTGTCAGAGGTTGTTGAAAGCGGTACTGCGGCAAGGGCTATTACTCTTGACAGTCTGTGCAATGTCGCAGGAAAAACCGGTACTACAAATACTGATATTGATAAGTGGTTTGTCGGTTACACGCCTTTCTATGTGGGCGGAGTATGGTTTGGCTATGAATGGAATAAATCTCTTACCGGCTTTCCTTTTGACGCGGCTGCGCGCGTCTGGAATGAGGTCATGGTAGATATACATGAAAAACTGCTCGAAAACGCCGACGATGAATTAAACAATAAAAAGTACTTTACCTATCCGAGTGATTTGGTTACGGTTAAATATTGTAAATATTGCGGTAAACTTACGACAGATACATGTAATCAGGATCCCCGCGGCGACGCTGTCGAAACGGGTTGGTTTACAACTTCAAATAAACCAACGGAAAAGTGCGACTGCCATGTTGTCGTTGAAGTTTGTAC
>CAMGCN010000185.1 GCA_946040935.1 uncultured Clostridia bacterium
TACACCTAAGCCTTCGTCGGCAGCGTCAGATGTGTATAAGAGACAGAGGCGGAAATACGCAAAAACCGTCTTCATTTCGGACTTGTTTTCCAGCAGTTTAATCTCTTTCCGCAGTATACTGTGAGAAAAAATATTTCACTCGCGCCAAGCCTGCTTAAAACCGACACGCCCGAAAATATCGAACGCAAGGCAAACGAGCTTATCGAGAAAGTGGGACTTTCTGACAGGGCAGACCATTACCCTTGCCAGCTTTCGGGCGGACAGCAGCAGCGTGTCGCAATAGCGCGTGCCCTTGCGCTTTCTCCCGATATTTTGTGCTTTGACGAGCCGACGTCCGCGCTCGATCCCGAACTGACGGGCGAGGTGTTGAAGGTTATTAAGTCGCTGAAAAGCACAGACAGCACAATGATAGTCGTCACCCATGAAATGGACTTTGCCCGAAGCGTTTCGGATAAAGTGATTTTTATGTCGGACGGAATTATTGAGGAAATGGGAACTCCCGAGGAGATTTTTGAAAATCCCCGTTCGGAAAAAACACGTGCCTTTATCTCAAAGTCTGTTGAAAAAATATGATATGTATGACATGGCAAATAAAAGTCCGCCTCGATTGAGGCGGACTTTTGCTGTTTTTTGCCTATTGAAAAACAAACGAAAACAGGTTTTTGTCGTTCTGTATGATTTTTTTGAATAGCCCCGGTGGGATTAGTTACATGGTAAGTTTTTTTACTTCCCTTTAATGTTTGCGTTCATTTTCAGTACTTCTCTATGTCGACGACCTTGACGTCGCCGCCGATATTGTCGCCGAGGAAGATGTGCGCGTTTTGTGAGAAGCCCTCAGGGTCGTCGGAAACATAGTAGTTAATTTTTCCGTTTCCTCTTCCCTTGAGTTCGTTCTTTTCGAGGATTTCGCGCAGCATAAGCGCGCCCTCCTTGCCCGAACTGATTAGTGTAACTCCCGGCAAAGCCTTTGATATCTCATGCGCGATTATGGGGTAGTGAGTACAGCCGAGTATCAGCGTATCACATCCTGCCTCGCGTATCGGTGCGAGGTATCTTTCACATGTGAGTCGGGTCACCTCGTCGCCGTCGGTTATAAATCCGCTTTCTACGAGGCTAACAAAGAGAGGACATGCTTTTTCCGTTATTTCAAGGTCGGGGTTTATCTTTTTAAGCTGTGTCGTATATGAGCCGCTTCTTATTGTCGCGCTCGTTCCGATAACGCCTATTTTCCCGTTTTTTGTTACATTTGCGGCCGAGCGTGCCGTCGCCTCGACGACGCCGATAATCGGGAAGTCAAAGCTTTCGCGCAGTTCCTTCATAGCGCCCGAGGAAACAGTACCGCATGCGACGAGTATCGCCTCGGGTGAAAAGCCGCGCAGAAAACGCACGTCCTGAAGGGCGTATCTTACGATAGTTTCACGGCTTTTTGTGCCGTAGGGCACACGTCCCGTGTCGCCGAAATAAACCATGTCCTCGCCCGGGAGAATTTCCTTTAGCTCTTTGAGAGCGGTAAGTCCTCCGAGGCCGCTGTCGAAAATACCTATCATTCTTTCTCCTGTGCAAGTTCGATCAATCTGTCAATAAGTTGGGAATAAGTGAGTCCGCCGTTTATCTGGAGCTTGGGATACATGCTTATGGGGGTGAAACCGGGGAGGGTGTTTATCTCGTTAAAGATTATCTTTTTACCGTCCGAGAAGAAGTCAACCCGCGCAAGTCCTCTGCATCCGAGAACGGAAAAAATCTTTACGGCGTATTCGCGGATTTTATCGCTTACCTCGGCGCTTATGCGGGCAGGTATATAGTAGGAGGCCGTATTTCCGATGTACTTTGTATTATAGTCGTAAAATTCACTGCCGGGCACTATCTCGCCTACGCAGGAAGCGACGGGCGATTCGTTTCCGATAACGGCGACTTCAAACTCGCCGCCCGAAACAAATTCCTCGACCATAACTTTGCTGTCGCACTCGGCTGCGGCGATGAGCGCCGCCTCAAGCTCATGTTCGCTACTTACCTTGGAAACTCCGACGCTCGAGCCTGCGTTTGCCGGTTTAACGAAAACCGGAAAGGTGAATTTCTCGCCGACCGCCGTGAGTGCCGAGTGCATATCCGTCATGAGTTCACGCCTTGTGAAAACGAGCTCCTCCGCCTGGGGTATTCCGGCCTTGCGGACAATCTGTTTTGTAAACGCCTTATCCATCGCGACGGCGGACGCGGCGCAGCCGCTTCCCACAAAAGGTATACCGCACAGCGTCAGCGCGCCCTGCAAGGTTCCGTCCTCGCAGTTTGCACCGTGCATGACGGGGAAGAAAACATCTATGGGCAGCCTTTCGTTATCCGTATATAAAGCGTGGTCGCCGTAGCTCTGGGGCAGGCGGCAGGGTGTGAGGGAGTCCTTTTCCTCGCACCAGCTTCCGTCCTTTATCTTCTCTATACTTCCCGTATAGCGGTACCATACGCCCTCTTTGGTTATACCGACAAGGAGGGTGAGATATTTTGTTTTATCAATATTTTTAATGACCGAATATGCAGAATTGCAGGACACTTCGTATTCACTTGACCTTCCGCCGAAGGCAACGCAAAGTTTTATCATTTTATCTCCTTAATCACCGCTACTCTGTCGTTTCCGCCATAGTCGCGTGTTATTTCGCATGACATTCCCCGCTCTCGTGCGAGAGCGCGCACAGAGTCTGCCTGATTATATCCTATTTCAAAAATAAAGCAGAGCTTGGGTTTGAATTTATCGAGAATCACACGGTAAAAGTCGAGTCCGTCCTCCCCTCCGTCCAGAGCAGATTTCGGCTCGTAGTCAATGACCGACGGGTCAAGGGTGGGTATCACTCCGCTTTCAATATACGGCGGATTTGATACGATTATGTCAAAGTCGCCGATTATGTCAAAGTCGCCGTCAGAAAGCTTGTTTATATCGGCTCTTTTCGCTGTAAATCTGTCAAAGACGCCGTTTTTTTCGGCGTTTTTCAGGGAAATTTCCACCGCGGCTTCGCTTATGTCAAAGGCGTATGCCGTACAGTCGGTTCGCTCGCATAGCGCGGATATGGAAATGCAGCCGCTTCCCGAGCATAAATCGGCGAATCTGCCTTTCGGGGGGAGAAGTGAAACGAGCTTTTCTACCACCCGTTCGGTGTCCGGTCTCGGTATCAGGACATCGGGAGTGACGATGTATTCTTCCCTGTAAAAATACGCCTTTCCCGTGATATATTCTATCGGCT
>CAMGCN010000186.1 GCA_946040935.1 uncultured Clostridia bacterium
CATTTACCTTACCTCCGAAGTTATTTTGTTTTATTATATCATTTATATTCAAATATTTCAAATGTTTATTGAAAAACAGAGTTTTTTCCTGTATAATTATATAAAATTGCAGAAAGGAGGAAACGGTATGTTCGGATTTTTCAAAAAACAAAAAAATGAAAACAAGCGCGCCATGATATTTGTAGATTACGAGCATTGGTTTATTTCATTTGACAGGTTTTATCACAAAAAGCCTGATATAAAGGCGTTCCGCGACCAGCTCTCACAGAGCTACGATATTGTCGACATCATATTCTTCGCGGATTTTTCAAACGCCGCGTTACGTGCGGAAATATCCCGTATCCGCGAGGTGACGGGCTCTATCATTGAAACGCAGAATTCATCTGCATACTTCAAAAAGGATTTCACCGATTTTATAATGCTCGACCGTATATATCAGGAGGCAATGCTTCGCGCCGATATAGATACTTTCATCATTTTCTCGGGCGACGGACACTTTTCCAGTGTCGTCAGTTTTCTTAAAACCAAGTGCCGAAAGGAAGTCGGCATTTACGGCGTGAAGGACGCTCTTTCGTCTGCGCTCAAGGGCGCCGCCGACTGGACCGTCGAGGTCACGGGCGAGGACGACTGTATACGCAAATTTGCCCCCATGATTCTGAAAAGTATCAGAAATATTCAGGATAAACACGGAAAACAAAGGGCGCGGGTCACGTTTTGGGGCACTGTCGAGGCGGTATCCAAAAACAACGGCGTCGAAAAAAGCGACATCGCGGAAACTCTGCGTAAATTGCTCGAAAAAGAATATATGCGCCAGGTCTTCATACGCGCGGGCACCAAGAAAATCAAGGTTATCAGCGTAAATTGGGACAAGTGCAGAAAAGACGGTTTAATCGAATGAGTTTTTTTAAGAGAGTCAAAAAAGACGAAAACAGCGTGGCGTTCAGACGGCAGATGGCAGAACATCTGAACGGCAGAGTCGTAAAATACGTCAGCGAGCGAGACGCAGACAGCAATACCGATATCATCATAGGAAAAGAAGGCTCTATCACCCTTTACGAAAACGAAATCATAGTTTTGTCAAGTCAAAATATCGTTTTCAGATGTAATCAGGACGAGCTGAAAGCGTCCGAGCTTATGTCGCTCGAGGGTGTTATACTCGAAGGTCCCGACCTCGAACACGGCGGAAAGGTGAGAAAAATCATCGCCTATTATAAATATTACAGATAAATCCAAGGAGAACAATCATGAAAATTAATTTTTCTGAATCTACAGAGAGATTAAGAAATCCCGAAATGGGTTATCCCACATTCGGCAGTTGGCAGCACATGCACAAGGACGGCATAGGGCAAAAAGACAAGTGGCCTAATCTCAAAGGCTACACAAATCAGCTCTATACCCTTACGGCGTTCACCGAAAACGGCGGCGGCAAGGATATGGAAATTACCGACGCGGCTCTTGACGCACTCGGCGAACAGCTTTCCGTACTTGAAAAGGCGGGCGGCGTTTCTCTGCTTCGTTTTGCATACGACTGCGGCGGAAAGCGGGATATGGAGCCTACCGACTTTTCCCTTATTCTCACGCATCTTGCACAGATAGGCGAAGTGCTAAAAAAACACAGCTGCGCAGTCGCAGGACTTGAAGCGGGAATTATCGGCATCTACGGAGAAATGCACACTTCAAACTACTGCTCCGCCGAATACTCAAAGCCGATAGTTCAGGCTCTGCTCGACGCCTGCCCCGATAAAAAGCCGGTGCTTTTGCGTACTCCCGCATACCTGAAAAACTACACGGGCATGGACTACGGCGAGCTTGCCAAATGGACGCCTGAGGAGGGCTCGGACGCGGCGCGTCTCGGCTTCTACAACGACGGATATATGGGCTCCGACTCGGATCTCGGCACATGGATGGAAGACACTATGACGAGAAAAGAAGGCGTTGACTATATGAACCGTACGGGACACCGCACCTTCTACGGCGGCGAATACTCGGGCGCGTGGTGGTGGACGACGCGTTTTCACACATGGCTCCCGGAAAATGCGATACCCGAGATGTACCTCTCCCATGTAGACTATATACGCGGAAACGTATTTAACGACTGCCACGTAAGCTACTCGAGCTTTATCTACGGTCCCGAATATGAACGCCCCTGGTTCCCCGACAACTCGGCATACTACGGGGAAACCTGTTATAAGTTTATCGTCGACCACCTGGGTTACAGATTTGTTCTGCGCGACTCCTTCTGTGCCGGCAACGAGAGAAAGCTCATTCTTTCGGGCAAGGTTGAAAACACAGGCTTCTCAAATGTGATTAACCCGAAAAAGTCGTCTATAATACTCAAGTCGCAGGAGGACTGCAAAACCTACCGCATTCCTCTCGACTTTGACATAAGAGACTGGCACTCCTGCAAAACGACCGATTATTCTTTCCGACTCGACGTTCCCGAGCAAACGCCCAAAGGCCGTTACGACGTATACTTCGCGTCCACCGTTTACGGAATAAACGAAGAGGCTGAACGCCTCGGCTCGATAAGATTTGCAAACCCCGACATCTTTAATGAAGAGCTGGGCGCAAACTACATAGGCTGTGCAA
Source organism: uncultured Clostridia bacterium (assembly GCA_946040935.1). Lineage (GTDB taxonomy): Bacteria > Bacillota > Clostridia > Oscillospirales > CAG-272 > CAKSEI01. The sequence continues at coordinate 2,590 of CAMGCN010000186.1, forward strand.
ACATAGGATAACATAACAAAAAGGCCGCCTGACGGTGAAAACAACCGTCAGGCGGCTTTTTTTGTTAAGATAATTCCGATATAAATTTCATAAGCTCGGGAAAAGAGCCGTGGGGGTAGTTTTCGGGAGAGTCGGTTTTATTTATGAGGCAGTCGGTCAGAAGAAAGACCTTCATTCCCGTTTTTTTCGCCACCATGTCCTCTCCCGTGTCGTTTCCGACCATGAGACACTCTTCGGGTGAAAGTCCGAGAGCGCCTGCCACCCATTCATAGTATTTCGGGTTCGGCTTACAGAAGCCGACCGTTTCATATGTAGTATATATCTCAAAATCAGACGGCTCGAGTCCTGCCCAGCGAATCCTCTTTTCTGTTGCCGTCCTCGGGAAAACGGGATTTGTCGCAAGAGCCGCGCGATAACCCATTTTCTTTATCTCGCGCACACATTTTGCCGCCTCGGGATTGAAAGAGCAAAAACCCTTCGCCCCGTCGAAATCCTTTGCATAAAATTCCTCGAACATTGGCTTGTCCGACTCGGCTCTTTCTCCGAAAATTCTCTTGAAAGTTACCCAAAAAACCTCTTCGCCTGTTCTCTTTCCGTCGTTTTTTATCATTTCAGAGGTGCCCTGCCATATCG
>CAMGCN010000187.1 GCA_946040935.1 uncultured Clostridia bacterium
TAAGTACCTGTGAGCATAGCTTGTCTGCCTCTATCGGGTTTTCAATAAAGTATATTTCGAGATTTTTCTTTAGAAATTCAGTCAGCGCATCGGCTATAAAGGTATTGGTTATAGCTTTTTTCGTCTGGTTTTCGTATGATGTCTGTGTTGAAAAGCTGTTAGTGACGAGGACAAGACAGTCCTGAATGTCCGCGAAGGTTATTTTACTCTCGTTTTTGTTGTATTTTTCCTTGGAGCGCAGGTATTTGTCCACCGAATAGACAAACGCGGTTTTTACGGCTTTTTCGGGCGAGCCGCCGTGCTCAAGGAAGCTTGAGTTGTGATAATATTCAAGCATGTTTACATGGTTTGATACACAGAACGAGACCTCAGCCTTGAGCTTATAGTCTTTCTTATCCTCTCTGTCTTTACCCGATGTTTCGGTTTTCCATATAACAGGAGAGGTAAGCGCCGTGTCTCCGACTATTTCGCTTACATAGTCGATAATACCGTTTTCATAGAGATATTCTTCCGTTTCAAAGCCTTTTGCAGTTTGATAGCGAAGAATAAACTTTATGCCCGAATTTACGACCGACTGTCTGTGAAGCATGTCTGAAAAATACTCACGGGGTATATTAATATCGGTGAAAACCTCTAAATCGGGTTTCCACTTAATTATAGTACCGCTTTTTTTCTCCTTGCCCTGCGCTTCACGCTTTGTAAGGTCGCCGTCGACATTTCCTTTTTTGAAATTTATTTCATATACGTTTTCACCGTCGCGTGAAATGACGTTCATATATTCTGATGAATACTGCGTCGCACACGCGCCGAGGCCGTTTAGACCGAGGGAATACTGATATGAGGAAAAGTCGGAATCGTTGTCGTATTTACCGCCTGCGTATAGCTCGCAGAATATTAAGTCCCAGTTATATCTGCCTTCTTTTTCGTTATAATCAAGCGGTATGCCTCTTCCTTTGTCTTCTACTTCGAGAGAGTTGTCCGAATAGACGGTCATGATTATCTCATTTCCGTAGCCCTCCCGTGCCTCGTCAACCGCGTTTGAGAGAATCTCAAAGGCAGAGTGTTCGCATCCCTCAAGACCGTCCGAGCCGAAGATAACGGCAGGACGTTTTCTGACTCTGTCGGCGCCTTTTAGGGCTGTGATGCTTGTATTTCCGTATTCGCTTATTTTATTTGATTTTGCCTTTGCCACTTTATAACCTCATAACAACATATTGTGTTTTAATTATAATAAGGATACAATTTTTTTGATATTTTGTCAAGTGCTGTGTTGTAAAACGCAAGATATTGTGGTAATATGTAGGTATGAATTTTTTTGCTGACTTTTTCAAAAAATATAGAATCAAGTATTTCGGGGCGGTAAAATATGATGATACTCTGGTTATAAACCAACGCCTTTTGGAGAGAACCTGTCACCATGAGAAAAAAACTGTCGTCGTTTTTGCCGTGCCCTACTTTATGGGCGGTGAAAAGAGGAATATTTCCGAATACGCAGTCGCCCGAGACTATCATATATATTTTTCAGAACTGTATGAAAATATGCGCGCCGCTTTTTACATGGCGTATCCCGAGAATCATATTACTTGCTACGCCGACGCGTCGCCCTTTAATGAGCGTGAATATGCAGAGCGCGGAGGAATAGGAAAGCGGGGACTCAACAGACTGATAATTAATCCCGAATACGGCAGTTATATTTTTATCGGCACTGTGGTTTGTGACCTTGATTTTCGTATTGAATGTATAACAGCGGATAATCCGAGAAGATGTATAAACTGCACTTCTTGTATTAAGGCCTGTCCCTCTCCCGAAAAGTGCCTTTCTGCTATAACGCAGAGGAAAGGAAACCTGACAGAAGAGGAAAAAGCTCTTATGAAAAAATACTGTACGGCGTGGGGTTGTGACGTTTGTCAGCAGGTTTGTCCCGCGAATTCCGGTATTCCCCAAACAGAAGTCGAGTTTTTCAGGCAAGACAGAATACCGTATCTTACAAGTGATATACTTATGAACATTTCAGATGATGAGTTTGCTCTTCGCGCTTTTGCTTGGAAAGGGAAGGGGTGCGTTATGAGGAATGTTGAAATACTTGAAAATGAATAATACAGCAGTAATAATACCGATTTCCGTTGTTGATAAAGATGCAAAGGAATTTATAAATCTTTGTCTGAAAGGCGGATTCGGAGTGATAGTGGCATATATCGGTGACGGGACTCCCGAACTTGCAGAGGGCGTTATATGCCTTGACTTTTGCGGCGAGGGCGTCGGCTGCGCTGTCAGAAAGTCGATAGCATATGCTCGTGACAAGAGCAAGTTAGAAAATTTGTCTCTTATCTGCGAGCCCTCGCCTTGTATTTTTGACGAGCTTGAAAATACTCTGGCGGAGCATTTGCGCCATCCTTATGCTCTCACAGTCTGTTCTGTCGGCAAATACGCAAACGATACTTTTTTATCAAAGCTCGGCGGATTTGTTACGAATACGGCATATAAATTTATTTCGGGCGGCAGGCTTAACGATTTACAGCCGCAGATTCGCTGTTTTTCAAGATGCCTGTTTGATAAGCTCTCGTCTGTCCGCGGCAACGGCGAGGAGTACTATTTGAATATGCTTATTGAACTTTCGCTTGACAATTTTGAGGTATTCGGTGTTCAGCGTATGGAAAATGCGGAGTTTCATAGAAAAAGAATTCGCTTTGCCAAACTGTTTGGAATGATTTTTCCTTATGCTTTTGTTTCTCGGTTTGTCAAATTTGCCTTGTCGAGCTTGTTTGCATTTGTGATTGACTATATCATACTCGAATTTGTTCATTTTAATTTGTCACGGACAGCTTTGTCGCCGCCTGCGGTAACAACATTCTCACAATTTACCGCTCGTGTTTTTTCATCCTCGGTCAACTTTTTTGTAAATTATAAAATTGTTTTCAAAGCAAAAGGAAATCTTATATCTTCCGCGGTAAAGTATTTTTCAACGGTTGGTCTGATTTTACTTTTACAAATGGGTATAATGGCGGTGTTTGATTCTTTTTTGAAAATCAGTATTATTTTCACTCCCATAATCGTGCAGGCTATTACGTTTTTTATCAATTATAATATTCAGCGACATATTGTATACAGACGAAAAAGGCAATAAAAAAGAACGGGAATTTTCCCGTTCTTTTTATTTTTATTCGTTGGGGGAGAGGGGCTTAATCTTTGCTAT